>JAOAIT010000049.1 GCA_026414565.1 Verrucomicrobiia bacterium | reverse complement strand
TTGAATCAGACCAATTTATATTTTCGGTTCAGCAATGCGGGGGAGGTGTGGCTGGACGATGTGCGGGTTGAGGAGGGGACGGTGGTGGGAGGGGGCAGCAACTATGTGGTGAACGGGGATTTTGAGGCGCCGCTGGAGGGGAGCTGGGTGCGGGGGACGATGACGCAGCCGACGGAGCGGGACGGGGGGGTGCGGCGTGGGGGGCAGTATAGTTTGCGGCTGGTGGCCACAGGGCGGGCGCAGACGGTGGGGCAGTCGCTGGCGCAGCCGCTGGTGTTGAAGACGGGGACGGTGTACACGGTGAGTTTCTGGTATTTGCCGAGTGCGACGGTGACGAGTTTGCATGTGTATGTGACGGCGTTTGTGAATTCGAATGTGGTGGTGCATGCGCCGGGGTATGCGCGGTCGCCGGGGGCGGGGGCGGTGGGGGCGGTGGGGTTGCCGGAGCTGCCGGAGGTGTATGTGAACGAGGTGCAGGCGGAGAACGGGGGCGGGGTGGTGGACAACCATGGGGAGGCGGAGCCGTGGGTGGAGTTGTACAACGGGGGGAGCCATACGGTGGATTTGACGGGGTGGTATTTGGCGAATCAGTACACGAATTTGGGGCAGTGGGCGTTTCCGGCGGGGGCGGTGTTGGGGCCGGGGGAGTATCGGGTGGTGTGGTGTGACGGGCAGGCGGGGCAGAGTGCGGGGACGAACTGGCACACGAACTTTCGGCTGGCGGGGGGGACGGGTTCGGTGGCGCTGGTGATGCCGGTGGCGGGGGGGCTGGCGGTGTTGGACTATTTGAACTACCGGGGGCTGCGGGCGGGGCAGAGCTATGGGAATTATCCCGACGGTCAGCCGGTGTACCGGCGGGTGTTTCATTATCCCACGCCGGGGAGCAGCAACAACCCGGCCCTGGCGCCGGTGCCCGTGTTCATCAATGAATGGATGGCGGACAATCGCTCCGCCCTGGCCGACCCGGCAGATGGCAACTTCGAGGACTGGTTTGAATTGTACAACGCCGGCGACACCCCGGTGGATTTAAGCGGTTACTACCTGACCGACAATCTAAATAATCCTTATCAATTCCGCATCCCCAACGGCTGGACCATTCCGCCCCAGGGTTTCCTGCTGGTCTGGGCGGATAATGAAGCCGGGCAGAACCTTGTCGGCGGCACCAACCTCCACGTGAATTTTGCCTTGAGCCGCAATGGTGAAACCATCGCTTTGTTTGCTCCGGACGGCACCCTGGTGGATGCAGTGCAATTCGGCCTGCAACTCGCCGATGTCAGCTCGGGCCGCTTCCCCGATGGTGAGGCCGGCATTTACGCCCTCTCCGAACCCACCCCGGGAGCGCCCAACGCCGCCCTCCCCTCCGACAACCGCCGTCCCATCATCGAAGATGTGCCCCCGCAAAACCTCATCGCCGGGCAGCGCCTGGAAATCCAGTTGACAGCCTTTGACCTGGACTGGCCCCCGCAAACCCTCACCTTCCTGCCGCCCGCCAACGGCCCTGCCGGCCTCACGCTGACACCCCAGGGGCATTTGAGCTGGCAGCCTCTGGCCCACCAGGCTGGCGTCTATGATATTTGCGTGCGCGTGCGTGACAATGGCACCCCCAACTTGACTGCCACCAACTGCTTCACCGTCATCGTTCACGCCCCGCCCCAATTCCGGCCCGCCCTGTGGGAAGCTCAAAGCGGCGCGCTAACTCTTCGATGGTCAACTCTGCCCGGCAAAATGTATCAACTGGAAGCTTCCGATTCCCTCTCCGCTCCCCTTTGGCAGCCCGTGGGCGCCCCCCTCCACGCCACGGAAAATTCGATGGAGTTGCAAATCTATCCGCCACGCGGGGGCCAGCGTTATTACCGGATTAAAGTTTATTAGGTCACCTGACGGCCTGCCCCCCCTCACGCCTCACCACGCTGGTTTTTCCTTTTCGCCAGCACGGCTCCCCGTCATCCTTACCGTTGATGTCGGCAGTTATCGCCATCGTCGGCCGGCCCAATGTCGGCAAAAGTGCTCTGTTCAACCGCCTGGTTGGGCGGCGCATCGCCATTGTCCATGATCAACCCGGCGTAACCCGTGACCGGGTCACGGCCGAGGCGGAATGGAAGGGACGCCCCTTTACCTTGGTGGATACCGGCGGCATCGGCCTGCTGCGCGGCGAAAAAGCCGATGACATCATCGTGCAGGCGGCGTTGCAGCAGGTCCAGGTGGCCATTGACTCCGCCCACCTGGTGCTGCTGGTGGTGGACGCACAGACGGGGCTTACCCCGTTGGATGAGGAAGTGGCGGCGCGGCTGCGCGAAGCGCGCAAGCCGGTCATTGTGGTGGCCAACAAGGCCGATCATGAGGGCCTCGAAACCGCCAGCGTCGAGTTCAGCGCCCTCGGTTTTGATCCTGTGCAACCCGTCTCCGCCCTGCATGGCCGGGGCATCCCGGCCCTGATGCATCTCGTCATGCAAAAGCTGGATGCCCTGGGTGTAATGCCGTCAACCGGGCCGGCCGCCGATTCCCCCAAGGCTGAGCCGCTCAAAATTGCCCTGGTCGGCCGCCCCAATGTCGGCAAGTCGTCCTTGATTAACGCCCTCACCCACAGCGAGCGCGTCATCGTCAGCCCCATTCCCGGCACCACCCGCGACGCGGTGGACGTGCCCTTTGAAATTGAAACCGACGGCATCCGGCAGCCGTGCATCCTCATTGATACGGCCGGCATCCGCAAAAAACGGCGGCTGGAGGATTCCGTGGAGTTTTTTAGTGTGGATCGCGCCGAGGCCAGCATCGCCCGCTGTGATATCGCCGTGCTGGTGCTCGATGCCGAGGCCGGCATCACGGAACAGGACAAAAAAATTGCCGATCTGATTGTTGACCACCACCGCGCCTGTGTGCTCGTCGTCAATAAATGGGACCTCTACCAGGAGCGCATCAAAGAGGCCCAACGCCAGCATCGCCCCGGCCAGCCCGGCGCCCGGCTCGATGAATTCGCCGCCTGGGTGCAGGAGCGCATGTTTTTCCTGGATTATGCCCCGGTAATCTTTACCTCCGCCCTTTCCGGCTTCCACCTGGAGCGCCTCCTGGAGGCCATCCGTTATGTGGCCGCCCAATGGCGGCAGCGCGTCCCCACCGCCGTGCTCAACCGGGTGCTGGCTTCTGCAGTAGAGCGCAAGCAGCCCATCAGCAACCTCGGCCATCATCTCAAGTTTTTCTACGCCACGCAGGTGGAGGCTGCGCCCCCCACCTTTGTTTTATTTGTGAATCGGGACGAGCTGCTCTCAGAGCCATACAAAAAGTATCTGGCCGGCGAATTGCGCAAGGCCTTCGGCTACGAAGGCTGTCCCCTGGTGCTCCGCGCCAAGCCCCGGCCGCGCTCCGTTCCGCCCAAACGCACGGAAAAACCCGCCGCCGGCCCCCGTCGCCCGCGGTCCCGGCGTTGAACAATGACTTACCCGTGATGAAGCGTTGCGGCGCGGGCTTCCCTTTGGCATAACGAAACCATGGCACGGCCTCAAATGCGTTACCGGCGGTTCGGCAAAACAGAACTTTCCATGCCCGTGATTTCCTGCGGCGGCATGCGCTACCAGCACAAATGGCAGGACGTGCCCCCGGAGGAAATCCCCGCGGAGAATCAGGCCAATCTGGAGGCCTGCATCCACCGCGCTCTGGAGCTGGGCATCAATCACATCGAAACCGCCCGCGGCTACGGCACCTCGGAAATGCAACTGGGCCGCATCCTCCCCACCCTGCCCCGGGACAAAATCATCGTGCAAACCAAGGTGGCCCCCGCCGCCACCGCCGAGGAATTCCTGCGGACCTTCGACCGCTCGATGAATTATCTGCGGCTGGATTATGTGGACCTGCTGGCCCTGCACGGCATCAACAACCGGCAATTCCTGGAGTGGAGCCTCAAACCGGGCGGCTGTCTGGAGGCGGCCCGCTGCCTGCAACAACAGGGCCGCTGCCGCTTCGTAGGTTTCTCCACCCATGCCACCCCGGACATCATTTTGGCGGCGATCAACAGCGGCGGCTTTGATTATGTCAATCTGCATTGGTATTTCGTCAACGAGCTGACCTGGCCCGCCGTGCTCGCCGCCCACAAGCTGGACATGGGGGTTTTCATCATCAGCCCCAACGACAAGGGCGGCAAGCTCTACACCCCCAGCGCCAAAATGCGGCAGCTCTGCGCCCCGTTGACCCCCATACAGTTCAATGACCTCTTTTGTCTGGCCCGCCCGGAAGTCCACACCTTGAGCTGCGGCGTGGCGCGGCCCCAGGATTTCGATGAACACGTGCAAGCCCTGGCCTGGTATGACCAGGCTGCGGAAGTGGTCCGCCCCATCGAGGAGCGCCTGCGCGCCGAAATGCGCCGCGTGCTCGGTGACGACTGGTGCCGCCGCTGGCCTGAGGGCCTGCCCGAATACGTGGACGCCCCCGGCCAGATCAACGTGCTCGAAATCCTGCGCCTCTGGACCTACGCCAAGGCCCTGGATTTGGTGGACTGGGCCAAGATGCGTTACAATCTGCTCGGCCAGGCTGATCATTGGTTCCCGGGGGAAAATGCCGCCCGCGTGGATGAGTTTGACTGGCAGGCCGCGCTCGCCCGCAGCCCGTTTGCCGGGCGCATCCCCTCCATTCTCCGCGAGGCCCACCAGATGCTTTTTGAGGCCCCGGTTAAACGTTTGAGCCAGTCGTGAGGGGCACTTCCCGCCTTTGCTTTTGCGCATGAAAACAGTTCTGGAATATCTGTCCAAGCACCGCGAGCGTTTCATTGAGGAGCTGTGCGACTACGTCCGTTTTCCCAGTGTCTCCGCCCAGCGGCAGCACCGCAAGGACATGCGCCGCTGTGCCGACTGGCTGGCCCAACATTGCCGCCGCATGGGTCTGGAGGTGCAAGTCTGCTCCACTCCCGGGCATCCGGTGGTGCTCGCCCGCACGCCCCGGCCCCGCGCCTCCCGCACGCCCCGCCCGCACTTTGTGGTTTATGGGCATTACGACGTGCAACCCGCCGAGCCGTTCTCCCTGTGGCGCAACCCGCCCTTTCAACCGCTGGTGGCCGGTGCCTCCCTTTATGGCCGCGGCGCCAGCGACAACAAAGGCCAGCACTTCGCCCATTTGAAAGCCGTCGAGGCCTACCTCCAGACCGGCACCCCCCTGCCCTGCGATCTCACCTTCCTCATTGAGGGTGAGGAGGAGGTGGGCAGCGAAAATCTGCCTGGTTTTCTCAAACGCTATCAACGCCGTCTGCAAGCCGCCGCTTTTGTCGTCTCCGATACCGGCATGCCGGACAAACGCCATCCTGCCCTCACCTGCGGTTTGCGCGGCATTGCCGCCCTTGAAGTCAAAGTGACCGGCCCTTCACGGGATTTGCATTCCGGCATTTATGGCGGCTCGGTGATGAACCCGGCCACCGCCCTGTGCCAGATTCTGGGTCAGTTGCACGACGCCCACGGCCGGGTTGCCATCCCTGGCTTCTACGACGCCGTGCGGCCTCTCACCCCCGCTGAGCGCAAGCAGATGGCGCGCGTGCCCTTCCATCGCGAGCAATACCGCAAATTCCTCGGCGTGCCGCAGCTCTTTGGTGAAAAAGGCTTCACGCCCAACGAGCAACGCGGCGCCCGGCCCACCCTCGAAATCAATGGCCTGACCAGCGGCTACCAGGGCGAGGGCAGCAAAACCATCGTGCCGGCTTCAGCCTCGGCCAAGATCACCCTGCGCCTGGTGCCCGACCAGGATCCGGAACACATCCTCCGCCTGGTGGTGCGGCATCTGCGCAAGTTATGTCCGCCCGCCGTCCGCATGGAAATCACCACCGGCCACAGTGGCAGGCCTTATCTCTTTCCCCCCGACCATCCCCTTGCCCAGGCGGCCCTGCGCGCCTTGCAAGGGGCCTTTGGCCGCAAACCGGTGTTGCTGCGCGAGGGCGGCTCCATTCCCATCGTCAACGAGTTCAAAAGCATCCTGGGCGCGGACACCCTCCTGCTGGGACTGGCGCTGCCCGATGACAACCCGCACGCGCCCAATGAAAAATTTGATCTGGAGTGCTTCACCAAAGGCATGGTGATGAGCGCGCTCCTGTGGCCGGAACTGGCTGCCGTCAACGTTCCTTGAGCAAATCGGCAAATTCGTTCAGGGCCTCCCGCAGCATCTCCAGCGGCAGCCCCACCACGTTGGAGTAGGAACCTTCAATCCGCTCAATGATGCGTTCTCCGTGCTCCTGTATGGCGTAGGCTCCCGCCTTGTCCAGCGGCTGGATGAGGCCCAGGTAGTCCGCAATCTCCGTCGCGCTCAGGGGTTTGAAGTGCACGCGCGTCACCTCCGCGCCCAGCCATTGCCGGCGCCGTCCCCAGTGCATCAGACACACTCCCGTGACCACCTCATGCACCCGCCCCTGCAACTCCATCAAGAAGGCCTCCGCCTCCCCGCGGCTGGCGGGTTTCCCAAAGATCCTGGCCCCCAGACACACCTCCGTGTCCGCACCCAGCACCACGGCATCCGGCCGCCTCCGGGCGACGCTCCGGCACTTCTGCCACGCGTTGAGCAGGCATATTTCCCGCGGAGTAAGAAATGCGTGATCAACCTCGGCCACCTGCGAGGGCATGACGTCAAACTCCACCCCCAACTGTTTTAACAGCTCCACCCGCCGCGGCGACGCGGAAGCCAGAATCAGGCGCTTGGGCATGGAAATATCAGGATTGCAAAGCGGCGTGCAACTGCTGCACCCGCGCGGCAAATTCCGCATCGCTCAGCACGGGCATGGCCCCGTCGGTGGGCAGGTCCCGCTCCAGTTCTATCCATGACTTGCACCCGGCATAAGCGGGCAACACCGGCAGCTCCACCGGCGCCGGCAGGCGGTTGATTCGCACCAGCAAGACGTAGATGCCCGCTTCCCGGCCCCACTCGTAGCGGCTGGCAATCACTTCGTCCCGCCAAATGTGTTGCCCGGACAGCTTGCGGGCCTCCTCCAGCGTGTCCAATTTTCGCCACCCCGTGAGTGTGGCAAATCCCTCTATGCGCACGCGGTCCGCCGGCGGCCAGGATTTGGCCAGCTCATCAAAACGTGCCTGCGCGGCGGGCACCACAGATTCCCGCTGCTGATGAAACTGCGTCGGGAAAAGCCAGAATTGCTCATGCTCCGGCCGGAATCCCCCCCGTCCCTCGGCGATGCCCCCCTTGCGCAAGATAATGATCTGTTCCCCGCGCAAAAGCGCATCCGTCACAATCGCCCATTCTTTGAATGCTACACGCACGGCACGAGCTTAGCAAAGCCGCCCCCCTCCCGCAACCCGGCAACTGGCATCAAGCGGCGAACCAATCCACCGGCCCTATATGTGGGGGATTGCGGGCTGACTCCCCTCAACTTATAGGGGACACGCCCTTTAAGGGGTTGATTTATCTGCGGGCCAGGATTAGGTTGTGCCTCGGATGCAGATCCGGCCTTCCCAGCCGGCGCACGGGACTATGGCAGAATCTAAAAGCAACAAGCACGTGTATGACGAGAGCAAAATCAAGACGCTCTCGTCCTTGGAGCATATCCGGCTGCGCACTGGCATGTACATCGGGCGCATTGGCACCGGCGCGCATTACGATGACGGCTGTTACATCCTCATGAAGGAGGTCATTGATAATGCCGTGGACGAGTACATCATGGGCTATGGCAAGGAAATCCAAATCACCTTGGAGGACAAGAAGGTCACTGTCCGCGATTTCGGCCGGGGCATCCCCCTGGGCAAATTGGTGGACTGCGTCAGCACCATCAACACAGGGGCCAAGTACAACGATGACGTGTTTCAGTTTAGCGTGGGGTTGAACGGGGTGGGCACCAAGGCGGTCAACGCCCTCTCGCGCCATTTCCTGGTGCGCAGCCACCGCCAGGGCGAATTTGCCGAGGCCGTGTTCAAGCAGGGCAAACTCAAGCAGCAACGGGAGGGCAAATGCCCCGGCGAGCCGGACGGCACGCTGGTCACCTATGAAGCGGACCCCGAGATTTTCAAGGATTACGAATACCGGCTTGAGCACATTGAGCACCGGCTTCGTCACTACAGCTATTTGAATCCGGGACTGCGGCTGGTTTTCAACGGCAAGGTCTTTCAATCGCGGCACGGCCTGCTGGATCTGGTGATGGAGGACCTGCGCTCGGATGGCGCCGAGCCGCTCTACCCTCCGCTGCACTACAGCAGCAAGACACTGGAATTTTGTTTCACCCACACCAACAGCCGCTATGGCGAAACGTTTTATTCCTACGTCAACGGCACCTACACCAGCGACGGCGGCACCCACTTGAGCGCCTTCCGCGAAGGCCTGCTCAAGGCCGTCAACGAATACAGCAACGGCAAGTTTGACGGTGACGATGTGCGGGAGTCCATGGTGGGCGCCATTGCCATACGCCTGAAGGATCCAGTCTTTGAATCCCAGACTAAAAACAAACTGGGCAACACCGAAATCCGCAGCGAGCTGGTCAACAAGGTGCGCGAGGAGCTGCTGCACTTTTTCAACCGCAACAAGGAAATCGCCGATCAGATCGTCGCCAAGGCCACCGACACCCAGCAGTTGCGCAAGGAATTGCAGGAGGTCAAAAAACTGGCCCGCGAACGCGCCAAGGCCATCAGCCTGCGCATCCCGCAGCTCAAGGACTGCAAGCACCACCTCGACCGCAAGCGCGGCAAGGGCGAGGACACCATGATTTTCATCTGCGAGGGCCAGTCCGCCGCCGGCTCCATCACCAGTTGCCGGGATGTGAACACCCAGGCCGTCTTTGTCCTGAAAGGCAAACCCCTGAATGTCTGGGACCTGAAGCGGGACGTGATGTATAAAAATGACGAGCTGTATAACCTCATGCAGAGCCTGAATCTGGAGGACGGCATCGAGGGCCTGCGCTACGGCAAAATCATCCTGGCCACCGATGCGGATGTGGACGGCCTCCACATTCGCAATTTGATGATCACCTATTTCTTCCGCTTCTTCGAGCCGGTGGTGCACGAAGGGCGGTTGTACGTCCTGGAAACGCCCCTCTTTCGCGTGCGCAACAAACAGCGCACCCTCTACTGTTACAGCGACGCCGAGCGGGACCAGGCCATCGCCGAGCTGGGGGGCAAGCCGGAAATCACGCGCTTCAAGGGACTGGGCGAAATTTCTCCGGCCGAGTTCAAGCAGTTCATCGGCAAGGACATGCGCCTCAGCCGCGTGGAGCACGCCCCGCGCACCGAGGCCGCCGGCATCTTCACGTTCTACATGGGCAAAAACACGCCCGAACGCAAAGATTACATCATGGAAAAACTGGTGGTCCCGGTGGAGGATTAAACCTGCCGCGTGCGCCCAACCGCCCGCGTGACATCACACCGTGGGCGCCCACCCCGGCCGATATTCGCGCTGCCACAATTTCATGGCCGCGGCGTCATCCACAATGCGGGCCGCGGCGGCGTCATAACGCAACGTGCGCCCCACCCGCCAGGCAATGTTGCCCAAGTGACACAACAAGGCGCTCTTCTGCGCTTCGGCAATGTCGCTGGTGAGTTTGGCCTCGCCTCGAATCGCGTCCAAGAAATTCCCCATGTGCAATTTGTCTGTGGCCGGGCCGCTGCCCTTCCCGATCTCCACCCCCTTGAGATCCAAAACGCGGTAACCCGCCCCCTCAAAAATCATCGAGCCTTTGTCGCCATAGAAATGCACCAGGCCAAATTTTTCCGTGGGCCGCGGATGGCAACTGCTCCATTCCCACGTGGCATAACTCGACCCAAAATCATACGTGACCACGCCGGTATCCGGCGTCTCCTGATCATCGTGGAAATGATACCTGCCGCCGGTGCAGGCCACCTGCCGCGGCGCATCCACCCCCAGCCCCCACCGGGCCAGATCGAGGTAGTGCACGCCGTTGTTACCCAGCTCCCCATTGCCCCAGTGCCACATCCAATGCCAGTTGTAATGCACCAGATTGTCCTTGTAGGGCCGCTCCGGCACCGGCCCCTGCCACAACTCATAATCCAGCCATGCGGGCACCGGCGCCGGTTGCCCCCGGCCTATGCTGCCGCGGCTGTTGGTGTACCAGCAACGCGCGGTGATGACGCGGCCAATGGCCCCCTCCCGCAGCCTGGCCATGCCTTCAATAATGCCCGGAAAACTGCGCCGCTGGTTGCCCATCTGCACCAGCCGCCCATATTTGCGCGCGGCGGCCACAATCAACTGGCTTTCCTGCGCGGTGCCGCTGCCCGGTTTTTCCACATACACATGCTTGCCGGCGGCACAGGCCATTACGGTGGCCGGCGTGTGCCAGAAATTGGGGGCCGCAATAAACAAGGCATCCAGGTTTTTATCCTCCAAAATCTTCCGCACATCCTTGTGCCCTTGCAACCGTGCTCTGGTTTGCTTTTCCACCGCCTCCGCCGCCCGGTCTATGCGGCGGCTGTCAACATCGCACAACCAGGCGATTTCCACCCCCGGCAGCTCCAGCAAGGCGCGGACATGATCATAACCCCGGCCCAGGCCCATCACCGCCACACGCAAGCGGCGATGCGGAGGATTGTCCGCGGCCCAAAGCGAAAACGTGCTCAACGCAGCCATACCGGCGCCCGTGGTGTGCAAAAACCGGCGGCGATGCATGGGATGTCTCATGCCCGCATTCTAAAGGGCACACCATCGGGTGGCAATCAGGAATCCCCCCGCCTCGTACCCGCCCAACAAATTGCCTCTGCCCTGCAGGGTCTCGTCCCACCACACGAATCGGTTTTCTCCACCTCACCGCCGCTCCCAAAGCGCCTGAGGGCGTTGATGAAAAGCAACCGCCTCCCGGCAGCGGGAGCCATGAGAGGAAGTTGACCCGTCTCTTGGAGACTGGCAAAGTCGGGTCATCACCAATCCATTGCCGCACATGAACAACACTAAACTGCCTGGCCGGCAAGTCACCGGCCTTGGGCTGATCCTCCTCGCGGGATCCTCCTGGCTTGCCATCCACCTGTGTTCGGCGGCCATGCCCGATTCATCGCTGCCTGATTCCTTCTGGCGCGTCCCCGTCTTCACCAGCGGCCAGGACGGCTACCACACCTATCGCATCCCGTCCCTGGTGGTGGCAGCCAATGGGGATTTACTGGCCTTCGCCGAGGGCCGCCGACAGGGAGCCAGTGACGCCGGCGACATTGACCTGGTGCTCAAGCGCAGCCGGGATGGCGGCCGCACCTGGTCCACCACGCAGGTGGTTTGGGACGACTCCACCCACACCTGCGGCAACCCCTGTCCGGTGCTGGAGCGCCAGACCGGCCGTCTCTACCTGCTGATGACCTGGAATCGCGGAGAAGATCGGGAGGCGCAAATCATTAATCAGACCAGCAAAGACACCCGCCGGGTCTTTGTCACGCACTCGGATGACCACGGCCTGACCTGGGCCGCGCCGCGGGAGATCACCCCTCAGGTCAAGCCCACCAACTGGACCTGGTTTGCCACCGGCCCCGGTGCCGGCATTCAGTTGGAAAAAGGCCCCGCGCGCGGAAGGCTGGTCATCCCCTGTGATCACATTGAGGCCGGCACCAAACAATACTACTCGCATATCATCTATTCTGATGACCGCGGCCAAAACTGGAAATTGGGCGGGCGCACTCCCCAGCCAAACGTGAATGAATGTGAAGTGGCGGAATTAAGTGACGGGCGCCTCCTGCTGAACATGCGCAACTACAATCGCAGCCAGCCCACCCGCCAAATCGCCTTCAGCAGTGACGGCGGTCTGACCTGGACCGGGCAGCAGCACGCGCCCGAATTGATTGAACCCATCTGCCAGGCCAGCCTGCGGCGGCTCTCCTGGCCTCAAGGCGAAACGCCGGGGGTGCTCTTGTTCAGCAATCCGGCGAGCACCAACCGCCGGGAGCGCCTTACCGTGCGCGCAAGCGAAGACGACGGCCGCTCCTGGCCGTGGGCGCGGGTGGTGGACGATCGCCCCGCCGCCTACTCCTGCCTGGCCGCGCTGCCGGACGGCTCCGGCGCCCTGCTTTACGAGGCGGGCGACAAGAATCCCTACCAGGCCATCTTTTTCGCCCGCTTCCGCCTGGGCTGGTTAAAATCCACGGCCAACCAAGGCCGGTAAGCAATTCCAACAGCACCGTCCCGGCCATCGCCAACCGCGAGGGGCCGCCCTATTGCTCCCGGTTGAGGTTTATGTTATAAGTTATTTGTCATGCTTCAACAACGCCATGACCGACAGCCGGCGCGGCCATTGTGGAAAACCACAACGGGCGCAGTGATGATGGCGTTGTTTTCGCTGCTTCTGGCCGCGAGCCTCAGCCGGGAAATCCATCATTTCTTCCACACGGATGCACAAACTCCGGGCCATCATTGCGTGGCCACCCAAATGGCCGCCGGGCATCTACTCGAATGCCCGGATGTTGCCGTGCTGATCCGGCCGTTATGCCAGACTCCTTCCATTGTTTGCTTCATTGATTTTCACCGTCCTGCGGCAGGCGATATCCGCCTGATGCCGGAACGTGCCCCGCCCTCCCCGTCCGCCTGATTTCCGGCGGCTCCAAGCCCACTTCTTTCTCAGGGCCTTCATGTCGTCCCAAGAGGTGCCGGCTTGGAGATATTCTCACCATGAACTAACGCGGTAAAACCGCCTCCGCGTCCTGATTAATAATGGCGGTCAAAAAATGACTTTTGCACTCAGCCATCGCGACGGGCAGGGCCGTCCGAACCGGCGGGGGTTCACGTTGATCGAGCTGCTGGTGGTGATGGCGATTATCGCCATCCTCGCCAGCCTGATGTTGCCGGCTCTGGGCCGCGCCAAGGGCAAGGCCAAGGCGGCGCATTGCCTGTCCAATCTGCGGCAGATCGGTTTGGGCATTCAGATGTATGCCGAGGACTTTGACGGTTACGGCCCCACCACCTCCCATGGCGGGCAAACCAACCGCTCCTGGATACATCTGTTGCGCCCTTATATTGCCACGGACAAGGTGCGCGTCTGCCTGGCCGATCCCCACGGGCAGGAACGCATCGAGCGCCAGGCCTCCAGTTATATTCTCAATGAATATACCTCGGTGGATGCCCTTGATCCATTCGGTATGCCGCTGCCCCATGAGCCGTCCTACCGCAAGCTCACCGCGCTGCCCAAACCGTCGGAGACCTTCACGGTGTTTGAGGCGGCCGATCAACTGGGCCACAGCACCTACAACGATCATACGCACTCCCGCAACTGGAACAACTGGAATGCCGTCATCGCGGATATTCAACCCGACCGGCATCTCCAGGCGGCCAATTACCTCTACGCCGATGGCCACGTGCAGAGTCTTAAAGCCAGTTACCTGAAAGCGCTGGTGGATCGGGGCATCAACTTTGCCAAACCGCCCCGCTAATCTCCGGCGTCCTGAAGCACCAACATCCCTCTGAAAAAAGGGACGTCCCCCAGGACGTCCCCAACCTGAATAATTGAAACTATGAAAACTTGGATTCCTACCACCCTCCTGGCCCTCTGCTGCGCCAACTTTGCCGCTCAGGGTGCCTGTTTCCACCTCACCACCGAACACGCCGATCTCCGGGTCACCTACACCCCCGGCGCCCAGCCACCGCTCGGCCTGGTCTTTTATAGTGAGGCGCTGGAATCAGGCTTTGCCACCAATGAAATAACCATCGTGGGCGCAGAACAGGCCCGCTTGACGCTTCCTCCCGGCACACCTTTTGGCCCGGCGGGAGCCTCCCTCTGGGTGCTGCCTCAGACCGCCCAACCCGGCCTTCCTTTGCTGGGCAGCAGCGGGGAGGGCGTGCCGGCCGGCGTGCTGGCCAATAATCGCATGGAAATCCGCCTCGTGCGCGTCGAAGGACCAGGCCATTTCCTGCTCTGGCAGACCCTGGGGCCGGGGCAGTTCAATATCCTGATGGACAGCCGCGACGGCATCACCGCGGCGGATGTCACCTCCATCGAAGTCGAGGCGCACAAACATCATGCGTGGGGATTTACCACCTCGGGCCTTTACCGCCTCACCTTTCAGGCCGTCGGCACTTTGACGGGGCAGTCGCAACCCACCCTGAGCGCCGAGCACACCTTCCTCTTTCACCTCCTCCCGTTGCGGCCGTGGGAGAACTGGCAGGCGACCCACTGGCCATGCGAGTGCAATCCGCAGCTCATCGGGCCGGCCGCCGACCCGGATGGCGACGGCCTGGTGAATCTGGCCGAATACGCCCTGGGCACCAATCCGCATCTGCCCGAGACGCAACCACGCCCGCAAGCCACCGTGGTCTGGCACCAGGGCCAGCCCTACGGCGCATTAATCTTTCAACGCGCCCGCCATGCCACAGACCTGGTATGGCAGCCTGTGGTCAGCGCCCAACTGCGCGGTGGAGCTTGGGACACCCTCATGCAAGTTCACCATATTGAGGACTTGGGCGAGTCAGAGCGGGTGACCCTGCGGGACACCCAGCCCCTGCGCGTTACGGCTCAACGTTGGTATCAGTTGCGGTTGCAACTCTCGCCGTGACGCAGCGGCCTGCGCCTCAAGGGGCGCTCCCCTCCCGCCATTGGAGGACGCGCTCCTCGATGAAGGCCAGCGGACCGCCCGCCTGGTTGATGGCTGCAAGCCACTGGGCCATTTTTTCGGGGGGCGCTTCCGCCCGCTCCACGCGTGCTTCCGGGGGGAGGTTTTGCAGGAGCTGAACGATCTCGCCCATCGTGCCAAAACAAAACAGGCAGCGGTCTGAGGATTCCTGGACCAGCGGATGCAGCAGGCTAATCCACACCCCATCGCGCCGCAACAGATAGATTTCCTCCCGCTGTTGCGGATCCTCCGCGTCAATCGCCGTCTGGGTCACAATAAACGGGCCCAGGCGGCGATTTTGCGGATGCAAATCATACACCCGGCAGGCCTTATAGTCATTGGTCAGTGCCATGACGAGCACTGGGAGCAGGCTAATTTACCGCCCCCAATTCCTGCGGCCCCTGACCGCCGTTGATCAGATAGAGCACCGCCATGCGCACCGCCAAGCCATTGTTCACCTGATCCAGAATGACCGAGCGCTCGCTGTCGGCAATCCAGCTCTCAATCTCCACGCCCCGGTTGATGGGACCGGGATGCATGATCATCGCATCCGGTTTGGTCAGTTTGAGCCGTGCGCTGTTCAGCCCAAACAGGGCGGCATATTCCCCCGTGCCGGGAAACATTGTCTTGCGCTGCCGCTCGTGCTGAATCCGCAGCAGGTTGAGCACATCCGCCTCGCGGATGGCCTCCTCCAGATGGTACGTCACCCGGCACCCCATGCGCTCGAACTGCCGCGGCACCAGCGTGCTCGGCCCGCACAACGTCACCTCCGCGCCCAGTTTGGTGAGCAGCCAGATGTTGGACCGCGCCACGCGGCTGTAAAGAATATCGCCCAAAATGGTCACCTTCAGGCCCTCAATGCGGCCCTTTTTCTCCAAAATGGTGAATGCATCCAGCAGCGCCTGCGTGGGATGCTCATGCGCGCCGTCGCCCGCGTTGACCACACTGGCCTGCAACACCCGCGCCAGAAAATGGGGGGCGCCGGCGGCGCTGTGCCGAATGATGATGATATCGGTGTTGAGCGCCTCCAAATTGCGCGCGGTGTCTTTGAGTGTCTCCCCCTTCTTCAAAGAGGAAGCTTCCGCCGTGAAATTGATCACGTCGGCGGACAGGCGAATCGCCGATAGTTCAAAACTGGTCCGCGTGCGGGTGGATGGCTCCACAAACAGGTTGACCACCGTCTTCCCCCGCAGCGCCGGCACCTTCTTGATGGCCCGCTCGCCCACCGCCTTGAAGGCGCGGGCGGTGGCCAGGATGTGGCGGATTTCCTCCGCCGTCAGACTCTCGATGTCCAGCAGGTGTTTCCGGGTCCAGGTCATAGGGCGGCTCAGGTTGTGCTAAGGCCTGATAAGATATACTGCATCTTCACCGCCCTGGTCGTCCAGCCGCATTTCTATGTGATCCTTGGGCGCAGTGGGCACGTTTTTACCCACGAAATCGGCCCGGATTGGCAGCTCGCGGTGTCCCCGATCCACCAGCACGGCCAGTTGCACCTTGCGGGGCCGGCCAAAATCCGCCAGCGCATCCAGTGCCGCCCGCGTCGTGCGCCCGCTGTACAGCACGTCATCCACCAGCACCACCACCTTGCCGGTGATGTCGCCGGGGATATGCGTGGGATGCACATGCGGCGCCAGCCGCTGATCCAGATCATCCCGGTGCATGGCCACGTCCAATGTGCCAACGGGCAGAGAACGACCCAGTTCCTTTTCCAACAGCCGCGCCAGCCGGCCGGCCAACGTCACCCCCGTCCGCTGCACCCCCAGCAGCACCAGGTCCTTGCAATCCCCGTTGCGTTCAATGATCTCGCGCGCCATGCGCTTCAACGCGCCGGCGATCTCTTTGCTGTCCATCAATAAATGTTGTTCCGCCATAGCAATTAACAATTCGGCTGCCCTGTTGTACCTTGTTCTGGAAACGGGTGAAAAAGGAGCCGGCCTCCTCCCTCCTGCCGGCGGCGGGCGGGGAAATGCCCTCAGCGGCTCACTGGTCCCCGGCCGGTTTTTCCTGGGGTTGTTGCGCCGCCTGCCGGCTCTTGCGCCACTTGGAGCGATGTTTTAAGACCCAGTCCGCCAGCGCGCGCTCAAACCCAATGTCGTAGCCCGCTTTTTCCGACTCATACCATTTGTGGCGTAAAATCTCCTCCCGTTCGAGCTGAAACTCCCGGTAAAGCGCCGAGTTTTTCTCAAGCTCTTTGGGCGTCAAGGTGCCTTTCGGATCAGCGGGCATACATTCGCTTTACCGAGATAATTTAACACGCTCGTAAACAAAACAACAGAAAAATTTCACCCCCGCCCCCGCCGCTGCCCACTTCGCCTGAAGCGGCGGGCTGGCGCAAATGATTTTGCGCCAGCCACTTGAAACAGCCCGGCCGGTATCAAGGCTCCCAATGCTGCCTACATCATTTTGAGCAACGTTTCGGCCATCTCCGAGGGCGTCGGCGCCACCCCAATACCGGCTTCCTTGAACGCGGCAATCTTGGCGGCTGCCGTCCCTTTGCCGCCACTGATGATGGCCCCGGCATGGCCCATGCGCCGTCCCGGCGGCGCCGTGGCCCCGGCGATGAAGCCAGCCACCGGTTTTTTGCAGTGCTGCTTGATCCACGCGGCCGCCTCTTCCTCGGCGCTGCCGCCGATCTCGCCGATCATGATGATGCCGTGGGTCTCCGGATCTTCATTGAACATTTTGATGATGTCCAGGTGGGAAGTGCCATTGACCGGATCCCCCCCGATGCCCACACAGGTGGACTGGCCCACCCCGCGGCAGGTCAGTTGCCACACCGCCTCATACGTCAGGGTGCCACTGCGCGAAACCACGCCAATATGGCCCTTCTTGTGAATGTACCCGGGCGCAATGCCGATGCGACATCCCCCGTGGGAGTCCTTGCCCGGCCCCGGCGTGACAATGCCCGGGCAATTCGGCCCAATCAAGCGCGTGGGCTTGCCTTGCATGGCCGCCTTGACCTTGACCATGTCATTGATCGGAATGCCCTCCGTAATGCAGACCACCAATTCCAGCCCGGCATCCACTGCCTCCAGAATGGCATCCGCCGCAAAGGCTGGCGGCACAAAGATGGCCGAGACCTTGGCCCCCGTGGCCCGGGAGGCCTCGGCCACGGTGTCAAATATCGGCACCTTGTTGGCAAACATTTGTCCGCCCTTGCCCGGGGTCACACCGGCCACC
The DNA here is from genome assembly GCA_026414565.1 of Verrucomicrobiia bacterium. Classification (NCBI taxonomy): domain Bacteria; kingdom Pseudomonadati; phylum Verrucomicrobiota; class Verrucomicrobiia; species Verrucomicrobiia bacterium. Next base: position 98,706 of record JAOAIT010000049.1, on the reverse strand, counting down.
ACCTGGGTGCCGTAATCAAGGGACAACTGGGCATGCCGGGCGCCAAAACTGCCGGTAATGCCCTGAATGATGATCTTCGTATCGGGTTGAATCAAAATGGCCATAACAATTCAAATCTTTGCCGGGTTGATGCTTCAGTTCTTCAAACAGCCCACCACTTTTTGGGCGGCATCGGCCATCGAGGTGGCCGGGATCAGAGACAAACCGGACTCGGCCAGTTTTTTGCGGCCCAAGTCGGCATTGTTGCCCTCCAGCCGCACCACCAGCGGCAGCCGCAGGCCGGTCTCGCGGACCGCGCCAATGACCCCCTCGGCAATCGTATTGCAGTCCATGATGCCGCCAAAGATGTTGATGAGAATGGCCTTCACGTTGGGATCGCTCAAAATGATCTTGAACGCCGCCATGACCTGCTCCTTGCTCGCGCCGCCGCCCACATCCAGGAAGTTGGCCGGCATGCCGCCATAATGTTGGATAATATCCATGGTGGCCATGGCCAGGCCGGCGCCGTTGACCATGCAGGCGATGTTGCCATCGAGTTTGATGTAATTCAGATTGTACCGGCTGGCCTCCGTCTCCAGGGGCGATTCCTCGGCGAAATCCCGCATGGCGGCCACGTTCTCATGCCGATACAACGCATTGTCATCGAACCCGATCTTCGCATCCACACACACCAGGGCCTCCTTGCCCTCCGGCGTTTCCACGATGCACAGCGGATTGATTTCCACCAGGGAGGCATCCAGGCTCCAATAAGCCCGATATAAACTGGTAAACAACTTGGCCCCGGCGCCGATCAAGTCCCCTTTCAATCCCAAGGCCACCGCCACTTTACGGCCCTGGTAGGGCATCATGCCCACCATCGGGTCAATGGTCTCTTTGAAAATCTTTCCCGGCGTTTTGGCCGCCACTTCCTCAATGTCCATGCCTCCTTCCGTGGAGGCCATCATGATGGGCCGGCCCTGGGCACGATCCAACAAGGCCGCCAGATAAAATTCTTTCTTAATTTTCGCCGCTCCCTCCACCAAGAGGGTATTCACCACGCGGCCCTCCGGCCCTGTTTGTTTTGTGACCAGGGTGTTGCCCAACATGGCCCTGGCCCGCTCAAACGCCTCCTCCGCGCTCTGCACCACCTTCACCCCGCCCTGCAAGCCATTCTTGAAAACGCCTTTGCCGCGGCCGCCGGCGTGAATCTGAGACTTGACCACCACCGCCCGATAACCGGCGTCCAGCAGTTTTTGTGCGGCGGTGCGAACCTGCTCAGGGGTTTTACAGGGCTCACCCGGTGGTACGGCCACGCCGTATTGGGCAAGCAATTGCTTGGCTTGGTATTCGTGTATGTTCATCCGACAAGGGTTGGTTTTGAGGGGTTAAGGTTAAAGTCAGAATTTGACCGGGGGGTCAAATGACGTTGGGCCACACAGCGCCCCGGCTTTCTGAGGGTAAAAAAGCCCGCCCCGCGTGCCCAATGCCACAATTTCATATCCAAACAACGCGCCAGCTTGAGGACTGGCGTGGACTGCATCTTGACGAGGGGCCGCCAGAGCGTCAACGGTTTTTCGATTTTTCGCGCAAACCCCGTTGCTTGGCGCCCCCTGTGGGGGCCGAGCCATCCCGCGTCTGACCGGGTTGGCCGATGACCTCTCCAATCAGAGCACCGAAAAGGGCCACTGCCAGGCCGGCGAAAAACCGGTCACCGATTGAAAAGCAGGGACTCTGTGAGCGGCAGCTCGCCGCGCAGCATGCGCGCCGCCGTCCCCACCAGGCGCAGGTAAAAATCGCTTGGCAGGCCTTCGTAAGTCACAAACGGCGATGCCCCCACCGGCGGATCATTGGTGACCTTGAAAATGGCCGTCCCTTCATCCACCTCGTCAAACATCGCCTGGTAAGCCATCGTGGCCCCCATGCGTTTTAACTCGACATATTGCGCCCAGAGGAAGCGGCCACCCAGGCGCGGTATTTGATTCAAGGGCGAGTTGGTACGCATGTTGTGCCAACTGAACCCCGGAAACACCACCGGCAGGTAATCCTTGCCGTTGGCCTGGCACCACTGCAGGTCCGGCTGCCAGCGGCGTGCCGCGTGGCGTTTAACCCCGGCAAGGTCGGCATAACGCCCCACCGTCCACGGACTCACAATATCCCCGGCTTTGATCACCTCATGCATCAGGGCATCATTCACGCAATCCTGGTCCAGGGTCCGCCAGCCGGTCGGCACCCCCAGCAGCACGGTGCAGTTGCCCGCCACCGGATCCGACTTCAGAAATCGGATTAAATCCAGCCCCTCCGCCAGCGTATAACGCCGGCCGTCGTTAAAACCCAACCCCCAGACCGCCACCACTGGTTTGCCACGATGATGCAAATAGGCGGGATCCTGCGTAATGCGCATCCGGGTCACCAACAGCCGCCAGTCCTCCATGACCCGCGCCATCTGGCCGGTTCTCATGCCCGACAAATCATACATCACCGCGTAAGCGCGGCCGTGGAGGTTGGCGCCTTCGCGGCAGTGGTTGAGCACCACATTGAAGTGGCGCAGACCGCGCGGATTAAACACCTCCACCGCAAAACGCTGCGCAAACACCCCGTCAATGCCGTATTGCTTCATCCACGCAAAATGCCGCAACACCGTCTTGCGATTGAATGAACTGAACACCTCGGCAACCCGTCCGTCCGCGTGGCGAAATGGCGTGGGATAACGCTCATCCGGATCCATCTCGGTCATGTCCGGCCACATGTCAATCGTGCAACTGCCCGGTTGAAAGCCCCGGCGGCCCTGCCAGTGGTAGAAGCCCCGCCCGCTGCCGTCCCCCTCGGCGGCGAACCATCCCTGGTAACCACACAGCACCTTGCCGTTCATGGTCTGGGTGTCCACGCCTTTGTTGGTGGGGCCACGATAGGGGCTCATCGTCCGCTCAACAATCTCCTCCCGGCTCATATCGGGCGTGCCCCAGTCAGAAGAAGGGGCAGCACCGGCGACACCCAGCGCCAAAAAAAGGCACAGAAGGCTTACACCCCCCGACCAAAGCCATATCCTGCTCATCATGGACTTCATGGCACGAGTCTAGCGCAAGGCCGGTGGGCCTGAAACTTTTTTCCATCCTGCCGATTTTGCGCTCATGGAACAGTGTGATCTCGTGCCGTCCCCGCACCCCCAGTTGAGATTTTACCTCACGTGAACGACTGCACACTTGACAGGTCACAAGGGGCATGACGAAGTGCTGTTGTGTTAATCAACCCGCCCACCACCCCGCCATCACCCTCACGCGGGCCACGCCGGAATGGCTTGCGCCTGTGGCTCGCAGGTTTGCTGGTCTGTCTGCTGCTCGTTGTGGGCAGCGGTTGCATGACCTACCGCCCGCGCAATGCCCCTCCGCCCGAGAAAGAAGCTTATATTCGCATGCCCGGCTTTCAGCAGGAAATCCGCACGTGGGGGGATGTGGAAAGCGTGAGTTTCCGCCGAAGCATGGTGGCTGCTTTTGCTGCAGAATTTAAGCAAGAAAATTCCTCCTCAACCAATCACACCCCCATTTCTTGTGACATTCTGGCCATCTCTGGCGGCTCCGCCAATGGCGCTTTTGGGGCCGGCTTCCTCACCGGCTGGAGCCAGACCAAAAAACGCCCCAAATTCAAGGTGGTCACCGGCATCAGCACCGGGGCCTTGATGGCGCCCTTTGCCTTTCTGGGAGAAGAATATGACGGCAGAATGTCGGAATGTTACACCAACATAACCACCAAAAAGATCTTTCTGTTGCACCTCCTGGATTTTCTGAAGATGTGGACACGGGATCATGCCGCCAGCACCAAGCCCCTCCGTCAAATGGTGTACGAGCAATATGATGAACTGCTGATTCAGCGCGTGGCCGACGAGCACCTCAAGGGCCGCCGGCTGTTTGTCGGCACCACGGCCCTGGACGCGCAGCGACCGGTGATTTGGGATTTGGGGGCCATTGCCGCCAGCGGGCACACCAACCGCTCCACCCTTTTCCGGGAAGTGCTGCTGGCCTCGGCCGCCATTCCCGTGGTGTTTCCTCCTGTTTATCTGAATGTGGAAGCCGATGGCCGCCGCTATGATGAAATGCACGTGGACGGCGGGCTGATCAATCAGGTGTTCATCTATGACGCTGTCTGGGATGCCCTCAAGACGCTGCCTCCCGACATGCAACAACGCTTGAAAGTGCGTTTGTATGTCATTCGCAACAGTCACCTCACCGCCGACTGGCAGGAAGTCCCCGCGCGCCTGGTGCCGATTGCCAAACGCTCGCTGGATACCATCGTCAAAAGCAACAGCTATGGGGATTTATTCCGTCTTTACGTCCGCACCCGGGAGCATGGTGCCCAGTTTTTTTTGACCGCCATCCCCAACGACCATCCCCTGCAACGCAAGGAGGAATTTGACCAGCAGGCCATGACACAACTTTATGAGCGGGGATTTAACCTGGTCAAGGATTCGGGCGATCACGCCTGGATTACCAGTTTCGACGGCCCGCCGGGCGGGGTGGAGTTCTATCAACCCACCCCCTCAAAAACCACCCCCCCAAAGGCCCGATAAGTGCCGAGGGAAAGTTGCCGGCCTTGCTCTGGAATCTGGCTGAATGCCGCGAGTCCCCGCGGCGTTAATCATGGTTTTGGGCTCCCTCTTCGGCCAGCCGCAGGCGCGCCTGCAACATGGCAAAGATGGCCAGCCAGCCATCGCCCGACCTTGGCTTTTCCAAAAACATTTCCGCCCCGTGCCGCAGGCAGGCCTCTTCCCGCCCCGGCGGCGCATCCCCACTGATGGCGACAATCATCAGGTGGGGATGACGCTCATGCACCTCCCGGATGAAAGCCAGCCCCCCGGGCCCCGGCATGCAGACATCGGCAAGCAGCAAATCCACCGGCTGGCGTTGCAACAAATCCAAAGCAGCGCGCGGGCTGGCCGCCGTGTGCACCTGCCAGGTGCCGTCCGCCAACTGCTCCATGATCATGCCAATCAACTCCAACAGCACCGGGTCATCATCCACAATCAACACCTGATGACTCCGCGGAGGCATGGCAGCACCAATGCATTACGCCGCCGAAAGCACTTCCCTGGCCAGTTGCCGCCAGGCCGGCAAACGCTCTTTCCAGCCGGCGGCCTCCAGACATTTTTGGGTGGTCTCCGCCACTGTCCCGGCCTGTTCCCCGGAGGCCTCCAATTCGTGGCAAAGCCAGTTGGCGGCCGCCACCGCCGAGAGCGGACAAAACGCCCGATCCAGCAACCAACCCGGCGCGTGATGCAAAATCACCGCCTCCACAATATCCAGCGGCAGCCCCCACACGCCCAGCAGCGCCGCCCCCACCTCGGCATGGGAGGCGCCAATCACCTGCTCCTCGGCCGCACAATGGCTGAGCGACTGTTCCCGCGCCAGCCGCATCGCCCGGCTGTACTCCTCCGGCAGGTTGGCCGCCAGCACCAGTTTGCCCAGATCATGCAACAACCCGGCGGTGAACGCTTCGCTCACCACCCTGGCCTCGGCCCCCTCCTCGCGCGCCAGGGCCTCCGCCAGCCGCCCCACAGCCAGGGAATGCCGCCACAGGCCCTCCACGGAGAAATCGCGGCTGTTGATGTTTTCAAAGTAGGAGAAACTATGCGCCAGCAGCAGCAGCGACTTGGTGGTTTCGGTGCCCAGGACCTGCAAGGCCTCCAGGGCGGTGGTGACCTGGTATTGCAAACCGAAGGCCGCCGAGTTGGCCACGCGCAGCAGTTTGGCGCTCATGGAAGGATCCTTGGCGATCAGCTCTCCCACCGCGTCCAGCGTACTGTCCGGGGACTGCAGCTCGCGCACCACCCGAAAATAAATCTCCGGCGGGCTGGGCAGCTTGTGCAGCCGCGCCAGGATTTCCGGCAGGCGCTCGCTGGGCATCCATTGGCGCAAGGTCAGCGCCCGCACCAGCGCCGTTTTGAGCACGTCCGGCGGGCAGGGATGCGGCAGCAACTGATGCATGGCCGTCACACTCTTGGCCAGCGTGCGGCGCTGGGCCAGATCCGCAGATAAAAATCGCAGCGTGCGCGGATGCTGTTGCTGAACCAATGCCAGCAACTGCAGGCCGTCGCCGCCCTCCAGCGACATCTCGGCCACCACGGCATCAAAGGTCTCCCCCTCCTTCTGAAGGGCCGCCCGGGCGGCGGCGGCATCCGCCACCGCAATCACGCTCCACGGACCGCCGGGCAACGCCTCCGCATCTCCCGTCCCTATTTCCGCCGGCCAGGTTTTGCCTGCCAAGAGTATGCGCATAAGTTGAAATACAGGCCCCCGTGCTGGGGGAGTGCCACGGCCACTGTAATGAATCAAGAAACCCTTGTCCAACCGGGAAAAAGACGCCCCGGCCTAAGCCCCACCCCCCGCCAGGCGCCGCTTCAACCATCGTCCAAAGTCGTCCAGCCACGAATACACCACCGGCGTCACCACCAGGGTGAGCAGCAGGCAAAGCGTCTGCCCCCCGATGACCACCACGCCGGTGGCCCGCCGCTCCTCGGCCCCCGGACCGGAACCCAGCACCATGGGAATCATGCCGGCCACCAAGGTAAAGGTGGTCATGAGAATCGGGCGCAGCCGGTCCCGGTTGGCCTGCAAAATGGCCGCCATCGGCTCCAGGCCGGCGGCGCGAAGCTGATTCATGTGATCAATCTGCAAAATGGCGTTTTTCTTGACCACCCCAAACAGGACCAAAATGCCCAAGGCGGAGTACAGGTTGATCGTCTGATCCGTGGCCCACAGGGACAACAGGGCAAACGGCACCGACAACGGCAGGGAGAGCAGGATGGTGAAGGGATGCACCACGTTCTCAAACTGGGAGGCCAGGATGATGTACATCAGGATGACCGAAAGGGTGAACGCCCAGATGAATTCTTTGAAGGTGGTCTCCAGCTCCCGGGCCCGTCCGGAGACCCGGGTACTGTAGCCGGGCGGCAGATTCATTTTGGCCACTTCGGCCCTCAGGGCGGCGATGCGATCCGCCTGCGCAAACCCCGGGGCCACCTGGGCGCGCAGACTGACCTGCCGCTGGCGATCCAGCCGGTCCACGCGCGACACGGTGGCATGGGCCTCCAGGCGCACCACATTGTCCAGCCGCACCAGCCGGCCCTGGGCGTCCGGCACAAACAAACGCGCAATGGTGGTGGCATTGGTGCGATCCGCCTCACTTAATCGCACCTGCACATCGTAATCCTCGTTGATGGTGGTATCATGAAATCGCGATACCCGTTCGTCCCCGCCCACCATGATGCGCAGCGCCTCGGCAATGTGCTCGGTGTCCACCCCCAGCCGCGCCGCGCGGTCGCGGTCAATCTCCACCCGCAGCTCCGGCTTGTCCAGCTTGAGCGTCGTGTCGGCGTCCAGCAGCCCCAGCTCCGGCGCCTTCAACCGGAGGCGCTCCGAATATTCCGCCAGCACATCCAGCTCCGGACCCAACAACGCAAAATCAATGTCAAAGTTGGGCCCGCCGATGCTGAAAGTTTGCGGGTTGCGCACCGAGATGCGCACGTCCTGCAACTGGCGCAACACCCGCCGCACCTGCTGCATGACATCCCGCTGGGAGTAGTTGCCCTGCCAGGCGCGCCACGGCGGCCATTGCAACAGCCGCTTGAAACTGAACACGCGCTCCTCGTGCGGCGCCAGGCGCACATAAAACCGCGCATTGTTCACGCCCCCGAATCCCCCGCCGCCCACACTGGTCAGCACCAGCCGAATGCCCGGCACCTGCCGCAACAGCCCCTCCGCCTCTTCGGCCACCTTGACCATCGCCGGAAAACTTGTCCCCTCCGGCGCCAGCAGGCTCACATCAAACTCGCCTTCGTCCACATTGGTGGGAATGTACTCCTGCCGCACCATCTGGTAAATCGGCACCGAGGACGCCACCACCACGGTGGCCAGCACGACGGTCCACACCCGGTGCCGCAAGGCCCACGCCAGCAGGGCGGTATAATGCCTGTCCAGCCACCCGTAGAAACCCCGGCGCGATTTCGGCCCCTCCTCCCCCTCCCGCCCGGCGGCGCGCAACAGCCGCGCACTCAGGGTGGGCGTCAAGGTGAAGGCCACCAGCAGGCTCACCAGCACCGCCACGGCTGCCGTCAGCCCAAATTGATAGAGGAATCTCCCGGAGATGCTCGACATGAAGGAGACCGGCACAAAGATCACCACCAGGCTGAACGTCGTCGCCATGACCGCCAGCCCAATTTCCCGGGTCGCCTCGCGCGCCGCCTCAAAGGGGTGCAGCTTTTTCTCCTCCACAAATCGGAAGATGTTTTCCAGCACCACAATGGCATCATCAATCACAATGCCCACCATCAGCACCAGGGCCAGCATGGTCACGCTGTTCAGGGTGAAATTGAGCGCCTTCATCATGCCAAACGTCGCCACCACCGAGGCCGGAATGGCCACCGCGGCAATGAGGGTCGCCCGCCAGTTGCGCATGAACAACAACACCACCAGGCTGGCCAGAATGCTGCCCACCACCAGATGCCGCTGAATCTCATGCAAGGCCGCGTAGATGTACCGCGATTGATCGCGGATGATCTCCAGGCGCACATCGCCGGGCAGCAGCGCCTGCACCTCCTGCAGGCGTTCCTTGACCCCTTCAATGACCGCCACGGTGTTGGCCCCGGTCTGCCGCATCACTTCCAGCGTGACGGTGGGCACGCCGTTGAGCCGCGCCAGGGTGCGCTGCTCCTTGGTGCCGTCCTCCGCCCAGCCGATGTCCCGCACGCGAATGGGCGAACCGTTGCGCGTCGCCACCACCAGCTCATTAAAGGCCTTCGGATCCGTCAACCGCCCCATCGTGCGCAACGTGGACTCGCGCACCGGCGTGGTCACCAGCCCGCCCGGAATGTTGGCATTCTGCCGCTCCACCGCCTGACGCACGGCGGTGATGGGAATTCGATAGGCCGCCAGCCGGTCGGCGTCCACCCAGATGTTGATGCTCCGCTCCAGCCCGCCGATGACGTTGACCTCCCCCACGCCCAGGGAGCGCTCGATCTGTTTCTTGACGATTTTATCCGCCAGCTCCGTCAGCTCGCGCTGCGAACGATCCCCCACCAGCGCAATGGTCAACACCGGCGAGAGATCATTGTCCGCCTTGGTCACCACCGGCGGGTAAATATCCCGGGGCAGATTCCGCACCACGCGCGACACGCGGTCCCGCACATCCTGCGCCGCGGCATCAATGTCGCGCGACAAATCAAACGTCACGATGATGAATGACTGGCCCAGGCCGCTGACCGAGCGCAGCTCCTTGATCCCTTCGATGGTGTTGATGGCCTCCTCCAGCGGCTGCGACACCTGGGTTTCCATTTCCACCGGCGACGCCCCCACCAGCCGTGTGCTCACCCGCACGGTGGGCAAATCCACCGAGGGAAACCGGTCCACCCCCAGATGCAGGTAGCCCGCCACCCCCACCACAAAGAGGGAGAGGATGATCATCGAGGCAAAGACCGGCCGCCGGATGCAGATTTCCGCCAGTTTTTGCATGGCCTCCTCCGCTTACGAACGCGGCCCGCCGGTCCCGGCCGGGCGGTTGGTTTGCACCGCGTCCCCCGTGCGCAAATTGCCCGGCCGCAGCACCACCGGATCGCCGGCTTTCAAGCCGTCGAGGATCTCCACCCAGTCCGGCCCCCGCCGGCCGGTCACCACCACGCGCTCCCGCGCCTTGCCCTCCTGCACCGTGACCACCTTTTCCAGCCCTGCAAACACCACCAGGGCCTCCGCCGGCACCGCCAGCCCCGGCTCGTTGGCGTCCACCACCACCTCCGCCCGCACAAAGGCGCCGGGACGCAACACCCCCCCGCCCCGCACGTCAGCCTCCACCATCAACATGCGATTCATTTCCGAGATGCTGGGACTGAGGCGCGTGAGGGTGGTTTGATGCACATTGGTGCTGCCCTCCACGCGGAACCGCACCGGCTGGCCCGGTTGAATGCGGGCGGCCTCGCGCTCCGGCACCTCCAACCGCAGGCGGAGCACTTCTGTCCGCACCAATGTCACCACCGGGGCGCCGGCCCCCAAATACTCGCCCAAGCTCGCCTGGCGCGCCTCCACCACGCCATCAAAAGGGGCCAGCAGCCGGGTGTCCTCCAACTGCTGGCGCGCAATTTCCAGTTCGGCCCGCCGCTGCGCCAGCGCGGCCTGATTGATGCGCGCCTCCTCCTTGGCGGCCATGAGCCGGTTGGAGGCCACGTTGAACTCCGCCTGCGTCTTGTCAAATTCCGCCTGCGACGCCACGTTTTGCCGCACCAACGATTGCACCCGCGCAAACTGCCGCGCCGCCTCCTCGAAAATCGCCGCCGCCACCCGCACCTGCGTCACCTCTTCCACCCGCGTCACCTCATCGTCCCCTGTGGGGGACAGCCCCAGCGCGGCGCGGGCCTGCATGACGGCCGCCTCCACCTGGCGCACCTTCAACTCATAATCCCGGGGATCCACCCGCGCCAGCAAGTCCCCGCGCCGCACCACGCTGCCCAGGTCCACCGGCAGCTCCACCACGCGCCCCGGCACCTTCGCCGCCAGTGTGCTGCGATCCAAGGCCGCCAGGCTGCCCGTCACCAGCACCACTCTTTCCATCGGACGGGGGGTCGCCACTGCCCAGGCCACCGTACGCACCGGCCGCGCCGCGGCCACTTTGCCCTCTCCTTTGCCCTTCCCGGCTTCTCCTCCCCCGCCGGTCCGCCCTTCCGGGCTGCACGACACGGCGCCCAGGGCCAGTGCGAGGATGGCCCCGGCCAAACCACGGCTGAAACACTTCATTGATGGCATTGTGTTTAAATCCCCCCCTCGCTGGCCAGCCGAAAATGCTGCCGCTCCCGCCCCGCGGCCCGCTGCGCCGGTCTGCGGACTCCATGATCGGCTGATAAAAATGTCTAAAGCCTTGAAATTAGACATTCCTTGAGGAAAATTGCCTTATGCAAACATCCCCACGGCTTTCCACCGGCGTCCCCGGACTTGATCATTTGTTACAGGGGGGCCTGCCGGCTCAAAAATCCTACCTGCTGCGCGGCGGGCCCGGGGTGGGCAAAACCACGCTCGGGCTGCAATTTCTGCTCGCCGGCGCCCGCCAGGGAGAATCCGTCCTGTTCATTTCCCTCGAGGAACCCGAGGAGAAAATTCGGCGGGATGCGGCGGAGCGCGGATGGGATTTGTCGGCGGTGCACTTTTTGGATTTGGGCCCTTCCTCGGAGTTTTTCCAAAAATCTCTGACCTATGACATTTTCTCACCGGCCGAGGTGGAACGCGATCCGTTGACCCGCAAAATCATCCAACAATTGCAGCACCTCAAACCGGCCCGCGTATTTCTGGATCCCCTGACTCAATTTCGTTACCTCGCAACGGATCTTTTTCAATACCGGCGGCAGGTGCTTTCCTTCCTGCGCTTCCTGAATGAACAGGGAACCACGGTGCTTTTCACCTCCGAAAGCTCGGCGGAAGCACCGGATGAGGATTTGCAATTTTTGAGCGATGGCATCCTGCAACTCGAGCGCGGCCCCCATGGCGTCAACATCGAGGTGCGCAAAATGCGCGGCTCAGATTTTGCCCCCGGCCCGCACACGGTAAAAATTAACGCCCAAGGGCTGCATGTGTTCCCCCGCCTGGTCCCCGAGGCTCATTCCCGGCCGCACACCCGGGAGACCATGGCCTCGGGCATTGCCGAGTTGGACCGGCTGCTGGGCGGCGGCCTGGAACGCGGGACCATCACCTTTATCTCCGGCCCCTCGGGCGTGGGCAAAACCACGCTGGCCATGCAACTGGCCACGGCCATGGCGCAGAAAGGCGAGCGTGCCATGGTGTACAGTTTTGAGGAGGAGATTGACATCCTGCAAGGCCGGTGCGAAGCCGTCGGCATGCGCCTGCGCTCCTTGCAGGACGCCCGACGGCTGGAACTGCGGAAAATTGAACCGCTGCACTACACCCCGGCCGAATTTGCCGCGATCGTGCGGGAAGACGTGGAGCAGCGGCAGACCCGGATTGTCCTGATTGACAGCGCGGAAGGGTTCAAGCTCTCCCTGCAGGGGGAGGATCTGGTGACCCACCTGCATGCCCTCTGCAAATATTTGCAACACATGGGCGTGGTCATCCTGGTGATTCTGGAAACCCATTCCCTCCTCGTGCAGGGCGGCGCCACTGACATCCGCGCCAGTTACATGGCGGACAACCTGATCACGTTGCGATTTGTGGAAATCGCCGGCGAAATGCGGCGCGTCATTGGGGTGCTGAAAAAACGCCTGAGTGACTTCGAAAAATCCTTGCGCGAATTTGCCGTCACCCCTCGCGGCATTTACATCGGCCCGCCGCTCAAGGAATTTCGCGGCCTCCTGACTGGCGTGCCGGAATGGCAGGGCGACGCCGCGCCGCCCATTGCCCCCGCCCCATGAAAGCGCTGCTGATGATCGCCGCGCTCCCGGGCAATCGAGAGGTGGTTTCTCAACTGCTGGCGGAGCGCGGACTGCCGTGTTTGACGGCCGCCAACGCCAGAGAAGCGGAGATGCAGTTGCATGCCCAGCAGGGGGTCGCGTGCGTAGTAGTGGACGCCACGGGATTCACCGCGGAGCTGCTGCAGGTGTGCCAGCGCATCGTCGAGCAACACATCCCGCTGTATTGGATTCTTCCTTCCGCCCCGCAGCCAGGGGCCCTGGCGCCGCCCCCCGGGGCGGCCGGCGTGTGGCACAAGCCCCTGGCCCTGCAACCCTTCCTGGCCGCCGTGCGCGGCTGTCTGGAATCGTCCTGATTTGTCTTATGGCCACCATCCTGCTCCTCCTGGAAAACCCCGAGAACCTGCGGCTGCTGGCCGAAGAATTGCAGCCGCGCCACGAAGTGCTCGCGGGACGGCAGGAGGCCCTCCTGTCGCCGACGGTGGACCTGTTGATAATTGATGGCCCGTTCTTAAGCCGGCTGGAAGAGGTGATCCGCCGATGGAAAAACCATCAGCCGTACAACTGCCTGCCAGTGCTCCTGGTCACCACCCGGCCGGATGTGGGACTCGCCACGCGGGCCTTGTGGAAGACGGTGGACGAACTGATTCAGTCGCCCATCGAAAAAGTCGAGTTGCATGCGCGCGTGGAAAACCTCCTCCTGCAACGCCGGTTGTCCCTGGACCTCCACCGCTCGGTTGTCCAACACTCCCCCCTGAGCATCATGGTGTTGGATGCGGACGGGAAACTCTGCCTGTGGAATGCCTCCGCCGAACGTCTGTTCGGCTGGCCGGTCGTCGAAGTGCTGGACCGGCCGCCGCCCCTCGTGCCGGATTCGGAGCGCCACGTTTTCGATGAACTGGTGCGGCGGGTCCTGCGTGGGGAGACCTTTCGAGAGTTTGAGCTGCACCTGCAAAAACGGGGCGGCGAGCTGGTGGAGGGACTGGTTAGCGCCACTCCCCTGCGGGATGTGGAGCAACAGGTCTCTCATGTGCTGCTCAGCTTTCTGGAGCTCACCGCGCTGCGCCAGGCCGAGGCTGAAAAGAAAAAGATGGAGGCCGAGCTGGTGCAGGCGCAGAAAATGGAGGCGGTGGGACGCCTGGCCGGCGGGGGGGCGCACGATTTCAACAACATGCTCTCCGTCATCATGTCCACCGCGGAGATGGCGATGGAGGAGCTCCCGGCGGACCACCCGCTGCGCGGGGATTTGCTGGAAATTCACCATGCCGCGCGGCGCTCCGCCGACCTCACCTCCCGCCTGCTGGCCTTTGCCCGCAAACAGGTCATCCACCCCAAAGCCCTGGACCTCAACAGCGCCATCAACAACACCCTGAAAATGCTCCAACGCCTGATTGGAGAAGATATCAAACTGACCTGGGAGCCCGGCCCCAACCTCTGGCCGGTGTTCATGGACCCCGGCCAGTTGGACCAGATTCTGATGAACCTGGCCGTCAACGCCCGCGATGCCATTCAGAATGTGGGCCGCATCACCATCGCCACCGAGAATTTCACGGCCGACGATTCCTTCTGCCAGATGCACCAGGATGCGCGGCCGGGCGATTATGTGCGGCTCAGTTTTGCCGATAATGGATGCGGCATCCCCCCGGAAGTCAAAGCGCGCATCTTTGAACCTTTCTTCACCACCAAGGAGCCGGGCAAGGGCACCGGCATGGGGCTGGCCACAGTGTTTGGCATCGTGAAACAAAACCAGGGCGTGATCAGCGTCTATAGCGAACCCGGCCTCGGGACGGTTTTTCGCATCTATCTTCCCCGGCACCAGGAGAAAGGCGAGCCCGAAACGGCTGCCCCGCCCGTCGCGGCGCCGCATGGCCATGAGACCATTCTGTTGGTGGAGGATGAACCCTCGCTGCTGAAATTAACCAGGGCCATGTTGGAAAGACTGGGATACAAGGTCTTGAGCGCCGCGCGCCCCCAGGAGGCCCTGCGCCTGGTCAACGACCATCCGGGCGACATTCATCTGGTCATCAGCGACGTCATCCTGCCGGAATCGTCTGCTCTGGAGATGGTGCAGAAAATCCAGGAACTCCGCCCCGGCGTGCGCTGCCTGTACATGTCCGGCTACACCGCCGACATCATGTTGCAACGCGGCATGCACGACAAAAATGTGATCTTCCTCCAAAAGCCCTTCACCCCCCAATCCCTGGCAGCCAAAGTACGCGAGGCCCTGAGCGCGTAAGCCGGCCCTGCCACGCCGAGCTGGGGATGCATCAGCGTTGGCGCCCCTTCAAGGTTGCCCTTGATTGCCGGGCGGAGTTTGCCGCAAAGTACGGGCGCAGGTTGGCAATACTTATCAACCACCTATGCAAAAATCATTTTTGCTGATTGCCGGCGCCGCCGTGCTGGTGGCGGTTTCCTCCCCGGCCGTCCGCGCGGCGGGGCTTGACCTTGTGCATGAGCCTTACCATCTGCGCCCCGGCCTGGTGAGCCGCTCCATCTCCTTCGAAAACCCCACCGGCGCCCCCGGTCAGGGCGGCCAGGCGGCCAGCAACCTCGGCCCCGGACGCAAAGGCGCGCCCGCAAAAAATCTGGCCCCCGGCGAGGTCGTCCAACTGGCGGACATCCGGGGTCCCGGCACCATCCGCCATATCTGGGTCACGACTTCCGCCGATCCGGTGATCCTGCGCGGGCTGGTCCTGCGGGCCTGGTGGGACAATCAGCCCCATCCCAGCATCGAATGTCCCCTGGGCGATTTCATGGGGCTGGCGCATGGCAAGGTGTCCGCCCATCAGTCGGCCGTGCACTCCCTGGGCCCCAGCGCCGGCATGAATATCTGGTTGCCCATGCCCTTCACGCAGCGCGCCCGGTTCACGCTGGCCAATGAATCCGGCAAGTCCCTGCCGCTCTTCTATCAAATAGATTATACCCTCAAGGACAAACACCCCCGGGAGGTGGGCCGCCTGCACGTCCTCTTTCGCCGCGAAAATCCCACCACGCTGAAACAGGACTTTGAACTCCTGCCCCGCCGCACCGGCCGGGGCCGCTTCATCGGCTCGGTGATTGGCATTCGCACGCTCGCCGAGCACTGGTGGGGCGAAGGCGAGGTGAAGGTATATCTGGACGGCGACCGCGAATGGCCCACCATTTGCGGCACTGGCAGCGAGGACTACGTGGGCCTGTCCTGGGGCATCCAGCAGGTGGCCTATCTTTACAACGGCTGCAGCCTGAATCAAAACGGCTTCGTGACCATGTACCGCTGGCACCTGCCGGATCCCATTTACTGGCAGAAGGAATGCCGCGTCACCATCCAGCAAATCGGCTGGAATCAGGGGCTGTTTGAGCGGCAGGACGACTGGTCCTGCGCCACCTTCTGGTACGAGCCCGTGCCCAGCGCGCCGCTGCCGCCCCTGCCCGACGCCGCCGCCCGCACCGCGAATCTCTGGACCGACAAACCCCGCACCAATCCCTGATGAAAACACGTTACTGGGACAAGGCGGCCGAGTGCCTGCGCCGCCGGGAGCTGGAAGAGTTGCAACTGGAGCGCCTGCGGGCCACCGTGCGCCGCGTGCAACGGCAGGTGCCCTTCTACCAGCGCAAGCTGGAGGCGGCCCGGCTGAATCCCGAAAAGATAAAAAGCCTGCAGGATGTGCGGCACCTGCCCTTCACCACCAATGCCGACCTGCGCGAAGCCTACCCGGCCGGGCTCCTGGCCGTGCCGCTCCGCAAGGCCCTGCGCCTCCACACCTCCAGCGGCACCACCGGCAAACCCAAGGCCATCTTCTTCTCGCGCCGCGATTTGCAGCACTCGGCGAATCTCATTGCCCGCTGCCTGGTGGCCACGGGGGCCACGGAGGAGGACATCCTGCAAAACATGATGACCTACGGCCTGTTCACCGGCGCGCTGGTCATGCACTACGGCGCGGAAAAAGTGGGCTGCCTGGTCATTCCCGCCGGGCCGGGCAACTCGGAGAAACAACTGCTGTTGATGCAGGATTTCCGCTCCACCCTGTTTCACACCACCCCCAGTTACGCGCTCTATTTTGCGGATTTCCTGGAGAAAAAGGGCATTGACCCGCGCCGCCATCTCGCCCTGCGCCGCGGCTATATTGGCGCCGAGCCGTACACGGAACAAACGCGCCGTAAAATCGAGCAGGCGTTTGGCATCGAGGTGTACAACTCCTACGGCCTGTCCGAAATGAACGGGCCCGGCGTGGCCTTTGAATGTGCCGCCCGCCACGGCATGCATCTGTGGGAGGATCACTTCCTGATGGAGATCATTGACCCGGCCACCGGCGAACCGGTGCCCGACGGCCAGCCCGGCGAGCTGGTGCTCACCACTCTGTGCCGCGAGGCCATGCCCCTGCTGCGCTATCGCACCCGTGACATCACCGCCCTGCTGCCTGAACCCTGTCCCTGCGGCCGCACCCACCGCCGCATCCAGCGCATCACCGGGCGGGCGGATGACATGCTCATTGTGCGGGGGGTCAACATTTATCCGCAACAAATCGAGAGCGTGCTCATGAGCCTCCCCGAGCTGGGCCGCAACTACCTCATCGTGCTCGAAGGCCTGGATGAAATGACCGTCAAGGTGGAATTGAGCGCCGCGGCGTTTGACGGCCGCGTCGAGCGCCTGGCCGAGTTGCAGCAACTGATCGCCGAGCGCCTCCGCACCGAGCTGCTCACCCGTCCCCGCGTGGAGCTGTGCGCGCCGGGCAGCCTGCCCGTCAGTGAAGGCAAGGCCCGCCGCGTCCTGGACAAACGCACCCTCTAGTCCCCTGCCCTATGCACACCATCAAACTCCTGGCGGTTCTCGAAGAAAACAAACAGGGCCAGCTCGCCCGCCTGACCCGCTGCCTGGCCGGAGCCAAGGTCAACATCCGCTGGATTACCATCGCCACCCTGGAAAAAGTGGGGGTGGTCAAAATCCTGGTGGACCGCCTGGAGCCCGCCCTGGAAACACTGCGCCGCGAGGGCTTCGCCGTGTCCACCTTGGAGGTGCTGGCCGTCGAAGTGCCGGATCAACCGGGCGCGCTCCATGCCGTGACCGAGGCGCTGGCCCGCGAGGGCATCAATCTGGAAAACGCCTCCGGCTTCGTCACCCAGCCCCGCAAACGGGCCGTGCTCCTCTTTGAAACGCACAAGCTGGCGGAGGCCCAGCGGGTGTTGCAAAAGCAGGGTTTGCGCCTGTTCACCCAGGCGGAGGTGCTGGCCATCTAGGCCCGGGAGGCGCGGTACACCCAAAACATCTCATCCCCCACCCGGCGGGCGCTTATCAGCTTGAGGCGGCGTGCCTGCGCCAGGGCCGGTTGCTGCGGGCCATCCACAATGGTGGGGGCTTCGCGCCCCCCAAAAATCAGGGGACATACCGTGAGGTGCAGCTCGTCCACCAGTCCCGCCTCCCACAAGGCCGCGTTCAACTCGGCGCCGCCTTCGACCACCAGGCGCCGCACCCCCCACTCCCGTTTCAACCAGGTCAGCGCCGCGGCAAAATCCACCCGCTGCTCACCGCACACGTGGACGGCCTCCGCCAACTGACGCAGCCGCGCCAGTTTGCCGGCTCCCGCCCGGGCCGTGGTGATGATGAGCAGCGGCGACACCCGGCTGGCAAACACCGCCGCCGCCGGGTTCACCGTGCCGCTGCCGCTGACAATCACCCGCAGGTGACACGCCGGCAAACCACGCCGCAGCCTTTGCCGCTGAAATCGCGCCGGCCCCGGCCCCAGGGTCACGCCCGGCGCCTCGGCGGTGCGCGCGCCGCACATCACCGCATCGGCGGTGGCCCGCAGCTCGTACAGGTGCCGCTGATCCCGCGGGCTGCCGAAATGGACAATCTGGCGGTTGGCCGTGGCAATCTTGCCATCGGCAGTCATCGCCATGTTCACCAGAACGTAGGGGCGTGCCTTGTTCATGTCGTCTGCCCAGGGCGGCCCATCCGCCCGGGAAATCCGCGTTCAATCCTCCGGCCGCTCTCCGCTGGGCGCCATTTTCACCAGCCGCGGATCAAACCGGCCCACGATCTCCACCAAGTCCGCCTGATAGGCCATCACCTGCTCGATGTCCTTGTACACCATGGGCGCCTCGTCCAGGCCCGCAGAGATCAAATGCACCTGGCGCTCGCGCAACCGCTCCCGCACGGTCTTCCAATCCAGCGTTTTCTCGGCGCGTGTCCGGCTCATCACCCGCCCCGCCCCATGGGCGGCACTGTTCAGCGAAGCCGGATTCCCCTTGCCCCGTACCAGAAAGCCCGGCGAGGCCATCGAGCCGGGGATGACCCCGAGCACCCCCGCCGCCGCCGGGGTGGCCCCCTTGCGATGGACAATCACCTCGCGCTCCACGCCATGCAGGCGATGCACCTCTTTCCAGGCAAAGTTATGATGATTCTCCACGTCCAGCAACACCTGCAGCCCCAGGTGGGCCACGATGTGCTGATGAATCAAAGCGTGATTGGCCGCGGCGTAACGGCCCATCAACTGCATGGCCTCCCAATACTCGCGCCCCTCCTGGGTGTCCAGATCCAGCCAGGCCAGCTTCTGCAGCTCCCGCGGCAGATGCCGCCGTTTTTCCGCCGCCAGCCGGCTGTAGTAATCGCACACCGCCGCCCCGGTCCCGCGGCTGCCACTGTGGCTGAGCAAGGCCACATATTGCCCCGGCGCCAGTCCGCGCAACGGTTCAAGCAGGGTGAACAGGCCAAATTCCACAAAATGATTGCCGCTGCCGCTGGTCCCCAGTTGCGCCCAGGCCTTGTCTTTGAACTTCCGGGTGACGGGGCTGACCGACCAGTCCGCGTCCATCACGTCATGCTGGCGGCGATGTTTGAATTCGGCGCCCACGCCGAAACGCGTCTCCGCCTCGATGGCCCGGATGAGGCGCTCCCGCTGCCGCTCCAGGTCCGGCACCGGCAAATCCACCACGCTGAGCTTCATGCGGCACGCAATGTCCACTCCTACCGCGAAGGGCACCACGGCGTTTTGCGTGGCCAGCACGCCGCCAATGGGCAGCCCATAGCCCACATGGGCATCGGGCATGAGCGCCCCCGCCAGCGAAATCGGCAGGCGGCAGGCGTTCTCCATCTGCTGCACGGCGTCAGGCTCCAGCCCTTCCCCCCACTGCCGCCAAGGCGCCGGGGTCTCACGTGGTAATGGCTCGCGCATACGTTTGCCGGTCCGTGGAATAACATGCCCTGGCCAAAAAGACGAATCAAATGCGCCGCCCCGCCAGCGGCCGGGTGCGCGGCGGCCCCCGGTGCTCAGGCCGGTTGGTCCAACAAGCAGCGGACCTGCCGGCAAAAATCCTGGGCGGAAAACGGCTTGGCCAGAAATGCCACCCCCTCCTCCAGCACCCCATGCGGAGCCAGCACATCGGCGGTGTAGCCGGACATGAAGATACATTTCAAGCCCGGCCATTTCTGCCGCAAGCGGTCCCGCAGCTCCCGGCCGTTCATGCCCGGCATCACCACATCGGTGATCAACAAATCAATCGGCCCGTCACAGGCCTCCGCCTTTTCCAAGGCCTCGGCCGGCGAATGTGCCGCCAGCACCCGATACCCGCGGCGCTCCAGCAGGCGCCGCCCCAGTTGCAACACCTGGTCCTCATCCTCCACCAACATCACCCGCTCCTCCCCCCGCGCCCCTGGCAATCCCTCGGCCTCCTGCTCGCGTTCCCGTTGCTCCTGCGGGCTGACATGACGGGGGAAGTACAGCATGATGGCGGCACCCTGCCCCTCCTGGCTCGTGACGCTCACATGCCCGCGATTTTGCTGCATGATGCCATACACCGTGGCCAGTCCCAGGCCCGTCCCCTTGCCCACCTCCTTGGTGGTGAAAAACGGCTCAAACAGCTTCGCCTTGACTTCCGCACTCATGCCGCTGCCGTTGTCGCTCACCACCACCCGCACATATTCCCCCGTCGTGACACCGGGATGCTGGGCGGCGTACGCCTCGTCCAGCACCACATTTGCGGTCTCCAGGGTGATCTGGCCTCCCGGGCGATCCCCGATGGCGTCTCTGGCATTCACCACCAGATTGGTCAACACCTGGTTCAACTGCCCCGGGTCCAGCCACACCGGCCAGAGGTCCACCCCCGGCGCCCACACCAACTTGATGTGCTCCCCAATGAGGCGTTGCAGCATCTGCATCAGTTGGGCGATCTCCTGATTCAAATCCACCCGGCGCGGCAGGATGGTTTGTTTGCGGGCATACCCCAGCAATTGCTGGGTCAGCCGCGCCGAGCGTTCGGCCGACTTTCGGATTTCCTCCAAGTGCTCCCGCAACCCCGCCGGCAGTTCCTCCTCGAGCAAGGCCATCTCCACATTCCCCAGAATCGCCTGCAGCATGTTGTTGAAATCATGGGCCACCCCGCCCGCCAGCCGGCCCACCGATTCCATTTTCTGCGCGTGCATAAGCTGGGTTTGCAAAGCCAGTTGTTTCTCCTCGGCGCGCCGCCGCAACAACGCATGCATGATCGTGGCGCTGATCAGGCGCAGGAAGTCCTGCTCGGAGGAGCTCCATTGGCGCGGTTGCCGCACGGAATCCAGACCCACAAACCCCATTGGCTCCCCCATCTCCATCATGGGGATTACCAGTAGCGATTGGATGCCCTGGGCCGCCAGCAACTTTTGTTCGGCCGCCGCCTCCGCCGGCATGCGGCTTACGTCGGGGATGTAAAGCATTTTGCCGCTCCGCATTTGTTGCACCCACCACGGCATGGAGGCGATGTTGATGCCCTGCAAGTTGGGCTTCTGTGGTTCGATGCCTTCCGCACACCATTCGTGGGTGTTGTCCGCGACGGGCGCATTCTCCCGCAGCAAAAACACATAAGCCCGGTCGGCGTGCGTCATCTGCCCGATCGTGGCCAGCGTCCGCTGCACCAGCGGGTCCGTTTGATCCGCGGTGGTGGCCACAAACTCGCTGGCCAGCTCGGCAATTACCCGCATGTACTCCACCCGGCGCGCCAGTTCTTCCCGGGCCTGCTTGCGCTCGGTGATGTCCTCGTAAGTGCCCAGGACGCCGATGATGTTGCCCTGGACATCCCGCAGGGGCACCTTGCTGGTGCGCAGCCACCGCCGTTCTCCCCGCATGATGATGGGTTCTTCAAAGGCCAGTTTGGGCTTGCCGGAGTCCATGACTTCCATGTCGTCCGCCCGGTAAAGCGCCGCAAACTCCTTCCACTCCAGTTCGTCATCGGTTTTGCCCACCACCGCCTCGGGCGAAGGCAACCGGGTATCCAGGGCAAACGACAGGTTGCACCCCAAATAACGACAATGGCGGTCCTTCCAAAAAACCCGGGCCGGCACGGTATCGAGCACACTCCGCAACAACTGGCGCGCCTCGCGCTCCGCCGCTTCGGCTTTTTGCCGCCGGGCGACATCCTCCTCCAACTCCGCCGTGCGCGCCTTGACCAGATCCTTGAGGTGGTTGGCATACATGTGCAGGCGCCGCGACAACAGGGCCAGGGCCGCGCTCAACACCGCCAGCATGGCCACCCCGCTGCCCACGGCCCAGCGAAACCATGGCTGTTTCTGCAAGGGCAATGGTTTGACCACAAACGATAACACCGCCGGGCTGGGATCTTCACCCCCCAGACCGTCCCGGGCCCGCACTGACAGAAAGTGGGTGCCACTCGGCAGATTGGTGAACATCAGCCCCGCGGCCGGCCAGTCCCCATAGTCCGACCAGGTCCCGTCATTCAGCCGCCAGGAGAAGGAGTAGCGGCGGTTTTGCTCCAATGGCGTAAAGGGCGCCAGCCCGCGGGCGAAGAAGACGGCTGGTGTGTCCTCGTCCACCGCGGCAGGCCCCCCAAGGTCGGTATCCGGCTGAATGGGGCGGGAGTGTCGCCTCAATACCCCCATGGAAGTGCCGAGCCAGAAATCGTGATCCCGAATGCGAATCAAGGAATTGATGGAGGCCTCCGCGGGGAGCGACAAGTAGGTGGGCGCATCCCATTCATGCACCTGCCATAACACCATCTCCGCGCCGTCTGCCACCAGCAGCCAGCCCGTTTCCCCCAGCCATAACCGCTGGCCATAGTGAATGGGATGCCGGAACCAGTTGGCGCCGCGGTGCACCACAATCGCTGCGCGTCCATCAATACCCTCGCGCACCACAAAGGCACTGACCTCCCCCACGCTTCGGCCAAAACTCACCACCCCTTTGGCCTGTTCCACATAGGTGAACTTAAGCGGGACAGTGAGCGGCGAAGTCCACAAACCACTGTAGCCAAAGACATATAAGACCTGATGACTGACACAAAGCTGGGGGCGATATACCCGCGGATACTCCCCCGCCACGGGTGGCACGGCCAGGCCGTTGGTGGTCACTTTGACGATCTCATATCTCGTGTTCTCACCGTCGTTCAGCACCACCCACACGCCGTGCTCAGGATCCGCCGCCATGGAAATCACTTCCCGCCGCCGCAGCGCTTCGGAGTCATACAACTGCCAGCCTTCCGCGCCATGCCGGGCAATGACGTGACGGCGCCCTCCCCCGCGGCCATAAAACCAGGTGTAACGGCCCGTGCCATCCGCCACGCCATCGAAGAAAAGCTCCAAACCACATTCATGGACATGGTAGCCCTCAGTCTGATTGTTCACCCATCGCGTGACGCCCCCTGCGGCATTGAACCAGAGGCTTTGCTGGGCGCCTTGCACCAGGGGAGGTTGCGCCTGCAAAAAGGTGGTGGATGACCGTTCCCCCTGACACACCAGCCCGCGTTCACCGGCGAACCAGAGCCGCCCCTGCTGGTCTTCAAGCAACACCTGGCTGTATTGCGGGTGCCATTCCCACAAACCCGGCCCGTACTCCCACCGCAGGATGGTGCCGCGGCCCACGGCCCAAATCGCCCCGTCCGGCGCCGCCTTGAGATGCTTGACGTCCAGGGCCTCCCCCCGCAGCACCGCGCTTGCCCGCATGAATTTCTGCCCGTCCCAGCGCAGGAAGCTGACCGCCTCCGGCCCAATATCCCCCGCCGCAATGACCGAGCCATCCCTGGCCAGACAGAGGGGGAGGTATTTGGGCGTGCCTTCGCGGGGACATGCACGCCAGCGCTGACCGTCAAAATAAAAGGCATTATTCTGCGCCTGCGCAAACAGCCAGCCCTCCGGCGTTTCAATGACGCCCCAGCTAAAATCCTCAAAAGAATAACCCGGCTCGGTGAAGGCAATATACTGCCATTTCCCGGCCTGCCCCATGGCGGGACCTTTGCCGGTCATCACGATCAGCGTGCCATTGGACTGTTCAAAAAGATTGATGACATGATCGCTGGGCAGTCCGTTGGACACCCCATGATGGGTGTACGCGCCCTGAAACCAGCGGGTCAGACCGCCCGGCTGCGTGGCATCGGGCCACCGGTCACAACAAAACCACAAAGCCCCGTCCCGTGTCTGGACGATCCGCCGCACATTGGGGCCGGCCAGTTTTTCCGGCGGCGCAAGATGCGAAAAGTATTGCCCGTTGAACGTGCCTGCGCCGCGATCCGTCCCCACCCACAGCACCCCTTCGCGGGTCACGGTGACGGAGCGGATGAAACTGCTGGGCAGCCCGTCGGCCACGGTGAATTTGCGCCAGTGATAGCCATCGTACCGGTACAAGCCATCCGAAACGGCAAACCACGCCACGCCGTTGGTTTCAAAGGCCAGATCAAACACATTCCGCCGGCCCACGCCGGCATCTTTGGAAAAGTTGGCAATGCGCCAGGGGGCCTCCTTTTCCACCGGCACCGGCGCGGGCGGCACCGCCGCCAAACAGAAGGCCGCCACGCCCAGCACTCCCCAACCGGAGAAAATGATCTTGCTCAGGCGCTGAACCGCTGGCCACTGGACGGTAGTCAAAGCCACAGGAGTTTAATCATCGCGGTTTTCGGCGTCCAATGTTGCCCGGATTTTCCGGCAAAAATCAACGGCTGAAAACGGTTTGGGAATGAAATCAACCCCTTCCTCCAACACGCCATGATGCGCAATCACATTGGCCGTGTAACCCGACATAAACAGGCATTTCAACCGCGGCCAGCGTTGGCGCAGCCGGTCCCGCAGCTCCCGGCCATTCATCCCGGGCATCACGACATCGGTGATCAGTAAATCCAGCCTGCCGGTGATGCGCCCGGCCTGCGCCAGCGCCTCCTCCGGCCCGCATGCAGCCAGTACCCGATAGCCCCGCCGCTCCAGCAGGCGCCGCTCCAGCTCCAGCACCTGCTCCTCGTCCTCCACCAGCAGCACCACCTCTTCCCCGCGGGCCCCCGGCATTCCATTCTCCGCCGGCCTGACCTCGCCGCTTTCTTCCGGCCTCGTGAGTTCACCCGCCAGACAAGGGAAATAGAGCTTAAAGGTGGTCCCCTGTCCCTCTTCGCTATAGACATTCACCTGTCCCCCGTTCTGCTGCATGATGCCGTACACGGTGGCCAGTCCCAGCCCTGTGCCTTTGCCCAGCTCCTTGGTGGTGAAAAACGGCTCGAACAATCGCGCTTTGACCTGCGCGCTCATCCCCACCCCGTTGTCGCTCACCGCCACCATGACATATTCCCCCGGTGTGACGCCGGCGTGCTGGGCCACATACGCCTCGTCCAGGACCACCCGCGCCGTCTCAATGGTGATCTGGCCTCCCGCGCGCTCGCCAATTGCATCCTTGGCGTTGACCACCAAATTGGCCAGCACCTGATTCAACTGCCCCGGATCGAGCCACACCCATCCCAGCCCGGGCCCCGGCGCCCACACCAGCTTGATATGCTCCCCAATGAGCCGTTGCAGCATCAGCAACAACTGCCCGATCTCCTCATTCAGGTCCAACCGCCGCGGCATGATTGTCTGTTTTCGCGCGTACCCCAGCAACTGTTGTGTCAATTTCGCCGACCGCTCGGCGGACTTTTTGATCTCGTCCAGGGACTCGGTCACCTCAGGCGGCAATCCGGCCTCCTGCATCGCGAGCTCCACATTCCCCAGGATCGCCTGGAGCATGTTATTGAAATCATGCGCCACGCCGCCCGCCAGCCGCCCCACTGATTCGAGTTTCTGCGCATGCAACAGTTGCTGTTGCAGGCGGTCATGGGCCTCCTGCATCTGCTTCAGCTCGGTAATGTCCTCGTAAATGCCCAGCACACCGATAATCTCCCCCTGGGCATTGCGCAGGGGGGTTTTGCTCACAATCAGCCAGCTTTGCGTCCGGTCAGGATGAGTGATGGCCAGCTCGTATCGCAGCCGTGGCTGCCCGCTGTCTATCACCTCCTGATCCACCGCCTGGTATTGCGCCGCCCGCTCCTTCCAAACCAGGTCATAATCTGTTTTCCCGGCAATCTCCGCCGGCGAAGCCACCTGCGCATCGCGCGCAAAGGCAAGGTTGCATCCCAGGTAGCGTGACTGCCGATCCTTCCAGAACACCCGCGCCGGCACCGTGTCCAGAATCGTTTGCAGGAATTGCCTCGCCTCGCGCTCGGCCTGCTCGGCTTGACGGCGGGCGGTGATGTCGCGCCCGATGCCCTGGATGGCCCAGGGCCGGCCGTCCATGTAAATCAAGGCAGCATGGGTTTCCATCATGATCGTCCGCCCATCCTTGCGACGCAGCACGTATTCGGTGGGCGTCTGCTGCCGGCCTGTCTCCAGAACTTCCCGCACGGTGCGAAACGCGAGGGGAAGCTGTTCCGGAGTCAACAAATGATGAAATTCCAGGCTCTGGATGTCTTCGCGGGCGTAGCCCAGCAAGTCCAAGGCCGCCTGGTTGGCGTCCAAAAAACGGCCTTCGAAGTCGCACAAAAACACGGCGTCCATGCTGCGTTCAAACAGGGCCCGGTAGCGCTCCTCACTTTCCCGCAGCGCCGCCTCCACCCGTTTGCGCTCCGTGATGTCCTGCACCGTGCCGTGCATGATCAACGGACGGCCCTCCACGTCGCACACCCGCTCGCCCCGGCCATTCAACCAGCGCACCGAGCCATCAGGGAGTACAGCGCGAAATTCTAAATCCCCAGGCCTGCAGCCCTGCATGCAATCTTCCACCCACTGCTGCATGGCGGCGCGATCCTCCGGATGAATCAGTTGCAGAAAGCTTTCCAGCTTGAGCGTAAATGTGTCCGGAGACACGCCATAAAGCCGGTACGTTTCCTCGCTCCACGAGAGCTGGCCCGAGACTAAATCCCAATGCCAGGAGCCAATACGTGCGATGCGTTGCGATTCCTTCAACCGCCGCTCCTGTTCGCGCAACACGGCGTCCATGCGCCTGCGCTCGGCCAGTTCCTGCTGCGTCCACTGATAGAGTTGGGCATTATGGAGGGCAATGCCCGCGGTGGCCGCGAGGATTTGCAGCAGCTCCACGTCCACCTCGTTGAATGGCTGGCCTCCTTGTTTATTGTGTATTTCGATGCACCCCAGCAACTCGCCTTGATGGCTGAAGATGGGCACATCGGCCAGGGTTACGAGGCCCAGGGCTTGTTGAATTTCCGGAATGACATGCGGATCGGTGGGGGCGTGGGCGGAGACGTAGGGCTGGCGGGTTTGCATGACCAGCCCCGGCACGCCGTAGCCCTCCGGGAACTGATAATCAATGGGCACCCACCGGCCGCCGGCATAATACTCCTTGAACACCATTTTCCCGCCCTCCAGCCGTCCGGCAGCCCCACCGGAGGCGCCGGTAAGGCTCACCGCCGTTTGCACCAGCAGCCGCAGAATGGCAGGCACTTCCAAGTGGCGGTGCAGTTGCCGCGCCGCCTCCGCCAACTGCGAAAACTGCCGATGCCGCTCCTGCAGTGCCCGTTCCGCCTCCCAGCGGGCCGTGATGTCGTGGCCGACACACAGAACTTCCACCAACCGGCCGTCCTTGTCCACCACCGCCCGGTTCAGCCATTCAATCCAAACCCGGCGGCCATCGCGACACATGTTTTCATTGATGTTGTGCTCGAAAGCCTCGGGATGATGGGCAATGGCCGCCAACAACTCCCGCAAATCGCGCCCGGTGCACTCCCGCTCGGGCACAATGGTGCCCACCACGTTCTGGCCCGTCAGCTCCTGCCGCGGCCACCCAAAAAACTGCTCGCCAAAGGCATTGACGAAAGTGATCTTGCCCTCCGGATTCATGCGCAGGATGATGGAATTCACCCCTTCCACCAGCTCGCGATATTGCTGCTCGCTGGCCTGCAGTGCCAGCTCCACCCGTTTGGCATCGGTGATGTCGGTCAAGAACACCAGTGCGCGGCGGCATGGTTCACCGGGCGCCCCCACCGCGCTAATCGCCACTGATCCCCAGACCACCCCGCCATCGGCACGTACATATCGCTTCTGGAAATGGTACTCCCGGATGCGCCCCTGCAGGAGCGCCTCGCGCAATCGCGTGCCCTGGGCCAGGTCATCCGGGTGGGTAATGCTTTGGAAAGTGCGCTGCAACAGCTCCGGGAGGGGATATCCCACAATCTCGGCAAAGCGGGCGTTGGCCTGCAAATACCGGCCGGTGGCCACCTCCACCACCGCCACGCCAATCAAGCTCTGCTGAAAAATGGCCGATAAATACTCGATGGAATCCATCCCCCCCGCGGCGGGTGCCAAGGAGAGAGGCGCCGAACCGCCCTCGGATTCAGCGTTGAACATCCCCTGCCTCATGCCCGACTCCCGCCACTGAACTGGTTCTGGATGCGCATAAACGCCTGGTTCTCGCGTGATGCCTCAATCCCCAAAGCTTGAGGCCGGCTTGTCTTGCATAGACAAGCGTATCCCACGCCGCCCCGCCAAACAAGCCTTATCCGGAAATCCCCTCGAAGGGGTTAGTATCCTTATCGGCCAGGCGGCCGGGGCACTTAAGTCTTAAATACTTTCCCGGCACTAGGCAGTGCTCCCGGGGAGCCCTTTCGCGCTGGATTAAGCAATTAACGTGCAGCCGGGCCCGGCCCCGTCATTGAATTCGCCCAAACTTCTTCTCCAGTTCCCGATAACTCATTTCAATCAGGGTGGGCCGGCCATGGGGGCAGGTGTAGGGCATGGCGCAACGCCGCAGTTGCTCAATCAATTCCTCAAGCTCGGCCCCTTGCAGCGGATCATGCGCCTTGACGGCGTGCCGGCACACGGTTTTGGCGACGACCTGCTCGCCCAGCCGCAGCGTATTGACCGCCGCGCCGGCCGCCTGCAGTTCGTCCACCAAATCCACCACCAATTGCCGGGCCGCGGCAGTTTTCATGAAGGCGGGCAGGCTGTCCAGCAGGAAGGTGCGCTCGCCAAAGTGGCTCAGTCCCACGCCCAGCCGCGCCAGTGTGGCGAGGTTCTCCTTCAAAAAATGCGCCTCGCGCGGCGGCAATTCCACCGTTTGCGGTGTCAGCAACCGCTGACTTGGCACGGCCTCCTGACGCTCCAGGCGCGCCATCATTTGCTCGAAGAGCACCCGCTCATGCGCCGCATGTTGATCCAGCAACACCAGGCCGCGATCTGATTCCAGCACCACGTACAACCGCCCAATCACCCCCACCAGCCGCAAGGGCACCCGGAGGAGGGGCACCGGCTCGCGCCCGGCCTCCGGCGCAGGCGACGCAGGGGACGAGGAAACAACCGTCCGGGGGACGGGCTCCCTGGGGGAGGCGTCCGCCGGAGGGGGCGGCGCCGATCTTGCCGGTGCCGGGGCTGCCGCCTGGTTAAACAGGGGCGTGGCCGCAATCGGCAGGGCCGGCTGTCCGGGCACCGCCAGATTCAACTGCGCCGCGGGCGGTGTGGCCTCCGCCCTGGCCTGCGGCGCGGCAGGTTGCGGGCCGGGCGATTCCTTCGTGTCGCGGGCCGCCGCCGGCGCCGCGTGAAAATCCAGGAGCCGCTGGCGCACCGCCCGGGTGACGAATCCACGCACCTCCCGCTCGCGATGAAACTTCACCTCGCGTTTGGCCGGATGGATGTTCACATCCACTGCCGCCGGGTCCATTTCGAGAAACAAGCAGCACACCGGATAGCGGCCTTTCATCAAGGCGGTGTGGTACGCCTCCAGCAACGCAGCATTCAGCCCCCGGTTTTCCACCGGCCGCCGGTTGACGAAAAGGTGCTGCTCGGCCCGGGTGGCCCGGGAAACCCCCGGCGCGCCGATGTATCCCCACAAGCGCACTTCGGGCCGCTCCGGGGGCGCCTCCTCCTCCATCTCCCCTGCCGCAATTACCCCTTGCGCGTCCAGAGCCAGGAGTTGCCCCACCTCGCCATACAACGCCCGCAGCCGCTCGCGCAGCGCCCTCAGCGGCTCCACCCCGCTCAAGGCGGGCAGTTGCCACACCATGCGCCCCTCTTTCAAGTACGTGAACGCCACCGCCGGATGGGCGAGCGCCGCCAGGGTCAAATAATGTTGGATGTGCGCCGCCTCGGTCTCCTCGCTCCGCAAAAATTTGCGCCGGGCCGGCAAATTGTAAAAAAGCTGGCGCACCTCCACACAAGTGCCCGGGGGCGCGCCCGCCGCATGCACCTCCATGATTTTGCCGCCGTGCACAACGATTTGCGTGGCCTCCACCGGCTGCCCGTCCGGCCCGGGATGTTCGCGGGTCGTCAAAATAAAACGGCTGACACTGGCAATGCTGGGGAGCGCCTCCCCGCGAAAACCCATGGTGGCAATGGCCGCCAAGTCCTCGGCACGCTGGATTTTGCTGGTGGCATGGCGCTCCAGGCTCAAGAGGGCGTCGTCCCGGCTCATGCCGATGCCGTCGTCCGTCACCCGAATCAGGCTGCGCCCGCCCGCCTGAATTTCCACCACAATGCGGGTGGCCTGGGCGTCCAGCGCGTTCTCCACCAGCTCCTTGACCACGCTGGCGGGGCGCTCGACCACCTCGCCGGCGGCGATCTGGTTGGCCACATGCTCGGGCAGCAGGCGGATGCGATTCATGCCGCCGTCATTTAGCCGCAAAGCCCTGCCGCGGGCCAAGCACGAATTCCGGCAGCTTGACGCTGCCCGCGCCGCGGCTTAACTTGATTTCGGATGGCGGGGAGCCAACCGGCTGCCGCAAAAACCGGCAGCGCAGGCTGAGAGTTCCGCGCGCGAGCGCGGAAGACCCGTTGAACCTGATCCAGGTAATGCTGGCGCAGGGAATGTCCAATTCCCTTCCCCAGCATTTCCGGTCCAGGCGCCCCAATGAAGTCCTGATTATGATTGCCAACAAGCAAGCGGTGGAACCGTCCAGTCGCGAACCCCTGCCGGCCAGCCGCCGGGTGTACGTCCACGGCCAGTTACATCCTGACGTGCGCGTGCCCTTCCGCGAAATCGCGCTTTCCCCCACCCGTTATGCCGACGGCCGCGCCGAGCCGAATCCGCCGGTGCGGGTGTATGATTGCAGCGGTCCGTGGGGGAATCCCGATTTCCATGGCCGGGTGGAGGAAGGCCTGCCCCCGCTCCGCCGGGCCTGGATTCTGGCCCGGGGTGATGTGGCCGAATACGACGGCCGCCCCGTCCGACCAGCGGATGATGGCTACCTCTCGGAAGCCCACCGCCGCCTGGCTCAGGCCAAACGGCAGGACGAAACCCCCTTGCGACTGGAGGGCCTGACCGCGCCCCGTCGCAAACCGCTGCGCGCCAGCGCGGGACATCCCGTCACCCAACTCTGGTATGCGCGCCAGGGTATCATCACCCCGGAAATGGAATTCATTGCCATACGGGAAAACCTGGGCCGCGCCCGGCGCGCCGACCTGGCACACGACACCGCCCGGGATGAAGTCCTCAAACAACACGCCGGCTCGGCGCAGTTGGCGGATTACGCCTGCACCCCCGCCGTGTTCCGCCGCTTTCCCCAGCGCATTCCGGAGGAGATCACGCCCGAGTTTGTCCGCCAGGAGGTTGCCGCCGGTCGCGCCATCATTCCCGCCAACATCAACCATCCGGAGCTGGAGCCGATGATTATCGGGCGCAACTTTCTCACCAAAATCAACGCCAACATCGGCAACAGCGCCCTCGCCTCCTCCATCGAGGAGGAGGTGGAAAAAATGCGCTGGGCCATCAAGTGGGGGGCCGACACCGTCATGGATCTCTCCACGGGGAAAAATATCCATGCCACCCGCGAGTGGATCATCCGCAACTCCCCGGTGCCCATTGGGACGGTGCCGATCTATCAGGCTCTGGAAAAAGTGGGCGGCCGGGCCGAGGAGCTGACCTGGGAAATCTACCGCGACACCCTCATCGAGCAGGCCGAGCAGGGCGTGGACTACATCACCGTCCATGCCGGCGTGCTTCTGCGCTTCATCCCCCTCACCGCGCGGCGCATGACCGGCATTGTCTCCCGCGGCGGCAGCATCATGGCCAAGTGGTGCCTTGCCCACCATCAGGAGAACTTCCTCTACACCCATTGGGATGAACTTTGCGAAATTTGCGCTGCTTACGACATCACCTTTTCCATCGGCGACGGCCTGCGTCCCGGCTCCATCGCCGATGCCAATGACGAGGCCCAATTTGCGGAGCTGCGCGTGCAGGGCGAGCTGACCCGCCGCGCCTGGGAGCACGGCGTGCAGGTGATGAACGAGGGGCCGGGACACATCCCGTTGCACCTCATCGAGGAAAACATGCACAAGCAGCTTGAATGGTGCGGCGAAGCGCCCTTCTACACCCTGGGCCCGCTGATCACGGACATCGCCCCCGGCTATGACCACTTCGCCAGTGCCATTGGCGCTGCGCTGATCGGCTGGTATGGTTGCGCCATGCTGTGCTACGTCACTCCCAAAGAGCACCTTGGCCTGCCCAACAAACAGGATGTGAAGGACGGGGTGATCGCCTACAAAATTGCCGCCCACGCCGCCGATCTGGCCAAGGGCCATCCCGGGGCGCAGTTGCGCGACAATGCCCTGAGCAAGGCGCGCTTCGAATTCCGCTGGGAAGACCAGTTCAACCTGTCCCTGGACCCCGAAACCGCCCGGGCGTACCACGATGCCACCCTGCCCCAGGAAGGCGCCAAAACCGCCCATTTCTGCAGCATGTGCGGCCCGCACTTTTGCAGCATGAAAATCACCGAGGACGTCCGCCAATACGCAGCCCAACACGGCTTGAAGGAGCAGGAGGCGCTGGAGAAAGGGCTGCAAGCCAAGGCCCGGGAATTTCAAGCAAAAGAGCTTCTGTCGCCGCAATAGAGCGCCGGCCCCCGGCGCGAGCATGTAACCGCCACCGGGCGGGAGGGGTCTATTGATTTAACCATGAAAACCTACTTTGCCCGGACGGCGCTAATAATCGCGGCAATCCTGATGCACGGGCTGGCGGGAGCCGCAGGCTCGCTGGACTGGCCGCAATACCTCGGCCCCTACCGCAACAGCACCTCGAATCAAAAGGGTATTCTGCGCGCCTGGCCCACAAATGGGCCGGAGGTGATCTGGACCGTCTCCGTGGGCCGGGGTTTTGGGGGCCCTGCCGTGAAGGACGGCAAGGTTTTTCTTTTGGACCGCGACGACAAGGTGGGGGACAACCTGCGCTGCTTTGACCTCGATACCGGCCGCGAGCTTTGGCATTTTGCCTACGAGGCCCCCGGCACGGTCATGTTCCCCGGCTCCCGCAGCGTCCCCACCGTGGATGGCAACCGGGTGTACACCTGCGGCCACAACGGCGATCTCTATTGCGTGGACATCCCCACCCACAAGCCGCTCTGGCATAAAAATGTGTGGACGGA
Source organism: Verrucomicrobiia bacterium (assembly GCA_026414565.1). Classification (NCBI taxonomy): domain Bacteria; kingdom Pseudomonadati; phylum Verrucomicrobiota; class Verrucomicrobiia; species Verrucomicrobiia bacterium. Next base: position 65,783 of record JAOAIT010000049.1, on the reverse strand, counting down.
CTTTGGCGGCAGCCGGTTGCCCACCTGGGCCATCACTCAATGCCCACTGATTTACCAGGATTTGCTTATCATCGCCTCCCAGGCGCCGCAGGCGGGCGTGGTGGCTTATGACAAACTCACCGGCAACGTCAAATGGGCCACCCCCCGCCTCGGTTATGTGGGATATGTCAGCCCCACCATCCTTAAAATCCATGGCCAGGACCAGGTGATCATGGTCACCCCCTCCACCAACCCCTTTCAACGCACCCGCCCCGATGAAAACGAAATGGGCACCGTCGTCGGGCTGGACCCGTTTAGCGGTAAAATCCTCTGGCGATACACCAACTGGCACTGCCACATCTCCGTCGCCAATGCGGTGGAGGCCGGCGACAATCGCCTGCTCATCGTCGGCGGTTATGAGCTGGGGGCCACCCTGATCAAAATCGAAAAAGACGCGACCGGCAATTTTTCCACCCGGGAAGTGTTCACCACCCGCGAGTTTGGCGACCAAACCAAACCGCCCATCTTCTACCAGGGCCACTTCTACGCCCAATACGGCACCAACGACCGGCGCGACGGCCTGGTCTGCATGAATCTGGAGGGAAAAATCCTGTGGAAAACCCGCCGGGAGCCTGATTTCAACAAAGGCAGCATGATCCTGGCGGACGGGCTGATTCTGGCCACAGATGGCGCACAAACCCTCTACCTGATTGAACCTGACCCGGCCGGATTCAAACCTCTCGCCTCTGCCAAGGTGCTCGGTGAAGGCGGGACCGGCTCGGAAAATGACCGCCTGGCTTCACGGGTGGGCGGGCGCACCCAAAATTGGGCACCCCTGGCGCTCGCCCAAGGCAAACTCCTCATCCGGGATCAAACCCAGATGAAATGCCTGAAGATCGCCCAATAAAAGCGTCTTGAGGCATAACGTCCCGCGGCCTCAAGGCTGGACGGTAATAATCGCCCGCCGATAGGCCCACAAGCTCGGTGTGCCCCGGTCCTGCACCTCCAAAATCACGTGGAGCGTGGCCGGTTTTTTCACCGCCGGCGCGGTGAGGCTGGTGGTCAGGCCGTTGGTTTGGCTCAACTGGACTTCGGGCGGAAACTGCCGTCCGCGCGCATCCCGCAAAGTGCTGGCCTCGGGATAAATCCACCACCGCGCCTCGAAGGCGTCGCCATCCGGATCACGCGTCCCTGCCGCCGAGAGGGTCACCGTCTGCCCGCCCCTGGCGCTGATTTCCAGGATGCGCTTGGAAGAATCGCCATTGAGAACGGCAATGGGATTGTGATTGGCCTGCTTGAAATCGTCGGTCACGCACCAGTCCATCCGGGCGGCGAAATCGTGCTGAAAATGCTCCCGCCATCGCCAGATGGTGGCCATGTCCGTGCATTGCGTCTGGCCGTTGTCGGCGGTCACGGTGTCGCGGCTGTCCTGGTTGTTGGTCCAGATGGGCCGCGTCTCCCCGTAGGCCCGGTAAAGCTCGTAGCGCCCGCCCCAGCCACCGTAGGCGGGACTCACATGCCAGCCCAGACCATTCTGGATCAACCCCAAAAAGGACGGCGTGTCTCCCTCCATGATGTACTCCAGCCGCGGGTAAAGCGCGCCCAGCGGGCCATGATTCTTGATGATGTTCTCTTCCAGCCACGGGTTGTCCACCAGATGGAACTTGTACCCCGGGCCATTTTTGTAATGCCGGTCCCCGCTGATGCCCGTCCACGTCGCCCGCCAGTACTCCTTCCAGTCCGTCCCGCTGGGGCTGACGATGTAGAACAGGTCCGGGAATTCCCGGCGCAACCACGGCCCGGCATCGTCCTGGTCTGAGATGGTGTACACCCGCAGTTTGGCCACCAGGGACTTGAGCGCTTCCGGCGGCTGCTCCCGGCGCGCGTCCCATAGCGCCTGCGCCAGGGTGTTGGCGCCCCCCCACACCGTGATCCACAACGGGCGGGAATCGTGCTTCTCCGCCGCGGCCAGCACCAGCCGCGATCCGGCCGTGCTCCTGCCCTCGCCCACCGCCGCCATGCCGTAGCTGGGCTGCCCCGCCGCCGTCACGGCCCGCAAGGCATCTGCCGGGGGATAGCCCGGCGCATGTTTCAGCAGATTCGGCCGCACCTGCGCGTAGGCGTCGAGCTGCCGATGGATTAAATCCACCCGCGTCGTCTGCCGCAACCATGTGCTGGTCGTGGCCACCAGCCCCTCGATGTCGTATTCGTTGGCGTACACGAGAAAACGCACCATGCTTTCCTCGTCATCCGGCTCATTGGAAATGTCCGTCAGCACCAATACCCGTTGTTTCTCGGTTTGCGCCAGGGCAGACAAGAGGCTCACGGCGACGATCAGCCAGGTGAACGCCAGAAGTTTGATTTTCATGGGCAAAGATTTACGCGTGCGCCGCGCCATGCTTCATCCGCAAAGAAACCGTCAGCGGCTTCCCCCGCCGCGTCGCTGTCGCAGGACGAAAGCACGGCAGCGCAGCCGGGGCCCAGCATCATGGCACGGCCCGGGATCGTCAAGTGGCTTGCGACGTCCGTGAGGGCCACCAGCGGCAGCCGGGAGTGATTTTTCCGGCGCTCATGCCGCACACTCAACTTCGTGTTCCCCCCACCCGGCGACCAAACCGGATTTTGCGGGATGATCGCCGGCTCCCAGGCCTGGCCGGCGAATCACTCCTTGGGCGAAGTCTCTGGAAGGGCAGCCCCAACCCCGCCGGTCAGGCGTGCCCAGCGGCGGCTTGGAACCAATTTAAAGTGGGGTCCTTCAGCTTCGCGGACAATAAACAACGCCGCCGCGTCGCTCCAGCCCTCCACAAACTTCAGGCCCTCCTCCACCCCGAGAACAAACAGGGTGGTCGAGAGCGCATCGGCCTGCATCCCCTCCGGAGCCACCACGGTGACACTGCCCAAGGCATGTTGCACCGGCCGGCCCGTGCGCGGATCCAAGATGTGCGAGAGCCGCCGCCCCTGCGCGTCATAGACAAATTTCTGGTAATCGCCGGAAGTGGAAACGGCTCCCTGGCGCAATTCCACCATGGCCGCCATTGGATCGTGCTCCCGCCATAATTCCAGCGGCGCCGAGATGCCGATCTTCCACGATCCCCCCCGTGGACTGTGGCCCGAGACCCGAATCTCCCCGGCAATGGACACGTAAACATTGGTCAACCCATGGCGCTGCAATACCCGCCAGATTTCGTCCACTGCATACCCCTTGGCCAGGCCGCTTAAATTCAAACTGAGCCCCTCCCTGGTCTTACGCAAGGCGTTGGCAGTGGTCACCTCCACCGCCCGCCAGTCCACCAGCGCGCGTGCCGCGGCAATGGCCTCTTCTGAAGGCAGCGCGAGTGCCGGTCCCTGCTCACCAAATCCCCACAGGTTGATCAGCGGCGCCAGGGTCAAATCAAAAGCCCCGCCCGATTCCCGGCCCACCCTCACCGCAAACCGAATCACCGTGGCCAATTCCGGGGAGACCGGCACGAGCTTCCCGGCCGGAGCGCGGTTGAACTGCGACAATTCGCTCTCGGGCAAATAGTGGGACATCTGCCGGTTGATCTCCCGGAGCCGCTCCGCCACCTCCTGTTGCACGCGTTCCCGCACTGCGGCCCCCTCGGGCGGCGCCACCACACTGATGCGGTACTTCGAGCCCATGGTTTCGCCGCCCCACGTCCAGACGGGCAGATCCGCCGCCAGCGCCACCTGCGCCACCAGCCAGAGGATGAGACTCCAGCCGCGCCGATCTGCCCAAGTGTTGTGCATGACCCCCACCCCGTGGCCGGCCTAAGGAATTTGGATGCGGAAAAATTGACTGGGTTGCGAAGGATTGACCGGCGCGTTCCACCGCAGTTGACCCTGGGCATCAAAGGCATTGGTCTGCACCAAGACCCAGCCTCCGGCTGCCGCCGAAAGCTGGCTGGCCGACAGCAGGCGACATTGGCCGCCGGGCGGCCCGGAAGCCTCGAGCACCAGGTTGGGGCCGCTCAACTGCAACGCCTGAATGTTCACCGGCACGACGCCAATGGTGATGGCAAAGGGTTGGGTCGCCGATGGCGCCACTCCGTTGGAGGCCGTGATGGTGCCGCTGTAGGTCCCGGCCCTCGCCGGAATGCCGGCGATCAAACCGGCGGGGGTGATGCTCAGGCCGGGCGGCAAATTCAACGCCTCGAAGACGGGCGCCGGAGTGCCGGTGGCCTGACATTGATATCGGTACGGCACCCCCACCGTGCCATTCCCCGGCGGCGGCGCGCTGGTGATGGAGGGCGCCTGCGTCGGCGGCGCCGCCGGAATCCAGGTGACTTTCATGTTGGTGAAATTGCCCGTTTGATCGGGGTAAGTATTGGTGGCGGGCGCCGTCCCCTTGACCCACAACAAACCGCTGGTGGTATAGGGGCCCTGGCCGCTGTCCTCCGCATATTGCACCCAGAATTTGTAGGCGCCATCAGCCACCAGATTGTTGCTGCCATCACGACAATCCCAATAAATGATTACGGGGCTGTTCGTGCCGCTGTAATCATTGGCCGTGGCGGAAGAGTAACCGTCAAAAGCTGTATTCGCGCTCAGCCCGCCCCGGGCCGTGACCCAAGCCGAGCAATGGCTGTTCCAATGGCTGGTGGTAAAACTGCTCGGGCCCTGCTTGCGCAGTGTCTTGATGAACTGCCCGCCCTCGGTGGTCACCCAGACCACCGTCCAGTGTTTGGTACCCGAGCCATTATAATCCAACAGCGTGACCTCCAGGCGCACCGAACCGTCGGTGGCCGCGGCGAACAACCCCAGGGGAAGCGCCAGCCATGACAGGCATGCACCTGCCTTCCTGATGAACCGTTGCGTCATAACATCTCCGGCGTTGCGGAAAGCGCCGCAATTGCGCCTTCCTGTTTCCATCCCACACCACTGGCATTCCCCCGAGGGCATGGGAATACACCTTATAATTTTAACCTATATTGAATCTTGGAGGGCCAGCCACACGAATCTTGTCAAAGCAGCACGTTATTTTGCCTGCCCCCGCCCCCTGCAGACCCTTTGCAAACGCGGATTTTTATCGCAAGTTTAGGGCAGGTACTGCGGCGGTGGCATTGGTTATGCGATGGTCATGGTTCACAAGGTGCTTGAGGGGCCCGGGCCTGGGAGGCCTGCTCCTGGGGCTGGCGGGCCTGCTGGGGGTGTCGGCCGCCCCGGCCTGGCGGGAGGACCGCCTGCTGGTGCGTCCGCGGGAGGATGTGGCCCAGGCGCTCTGGGCCGAGGGAGTGGGCCGGATGGGCTTGAGAATCCACCGCCAGTTTGCCGGCCTCGGGGGGGTGGCCGTGGTGGCCTTGCCCCCCCACCTGCGGGCGGCCGACGTTCTGCCCCGGCTCCAGGCCACCCGTTGGTTTGAATTTGTGGAGCCGGACTACCTCCTGCGCCCGGCGCTCACCCTGCCCAATGATCCCCGGGTGCTGGACGGCTCGCAATGGGCCTTGCACAACACGATGGGCGATGCGGATCTCGACGCCCCGGAAGGCTGGGACATCCAAAACAGCGCCTCCAATATCATTGTCGCCATCGTGGACAGCGGCATCCGGTTGACCCATGAAGATCTGGCGGCCAACCTCTGGATCAACCCCCGCGAAATCCCCGGCAACGGCCGCGATGATGACGGCAACGGCATCGTGGACGACCTTCACGGCCTCAACGCCATTGGCAGTCCCAACTCCACCAACCTGTGGGACGACCTGGGCCATGGCACCCACATCGCCGGCATTATCGGCGCGGTGGGCAACAACGGCCTGGGCGGCGCCGGGGTGGCCTGGCGCGTTCAGCTCATGATTTGCAAGTTCATGGACGGCAGCGGCAACGGTTACATCTCCGATGCGGTGGAGTGTTTCGATTACGCCCGCCTGAACGGCGCGCGGATCATCAATGCCAGTTTTGGCACCACCGAGTACTCCTCCGCCCTGGATACCGCCATCAGCGCCTGCCGCAGCGCCGGCATCATCGTGGTGGCGGCCTCGGGCAATGATGGCGCCAACAACGACGCCACCCCCTTTTATCCCGCCAGTCTGGGTGTCCTCCGCAACCGGGATAATGTGGTGGCCGTGGCGGCCACTGATCGCTATGACAACCTTGCCTCGTTTTCCAACTACGGCAGCAACACCGTTCACCTGGCCGCCCCCGGTCAGAGCATTTTCTCCACCTACCACCTTGCCGACAACAGTTACGTTTTCCTGAGCGGCACCTCCATGGCGGCTCCACACGTGGCCGGCGTCCTGGCGCTCCTGCGGGCGCGGTATCCCATCGAGCATCACACCCAAATCATCCGGCGAATGCTCGACGCCGTGGACCGCCCCCCTGCTCTGGCCGGCAAATGCCGCAGTGGCGGGCGGGTGAATCTCTGGCGGGCGCTGGCCAACTATCAAATTCTGAGCACCAACTACGCCTGGATTTCCCTGACCAACGCCCAAACATTGCCCCTCAGTAATGATACCGTCAGCGCGGCGCTGCCCCTGCCTTTTGTTTTCAACTGGTACGGCCGCAATTTCACCGAGCTTTATGTGGGCGCCAATGGGCTGCTGGGCTTTTCGCCCGCCGGTTTGCACCTGGCCACCAACACGGACCTCAGCAGCGCCGCCGATCCGGTTTATGTGCTGTGCCCCTACTGGGATGATCTAAATCCCGCCAGCGCCGGCTCCGTCACGTGGGGCATCCGCGGCGAGGCCCCCCACCGTCAGGTCGTTGTCAGTTGGAATGGCGTGCCCCGGGCCAGCTCGTCCAGCACCCGGCTGACGTTTCAAGCCGTGCTCGATGAGGCCACCCAAACCGCCCTCTTTCAGTACCAGGAAGTTCAGCCCAACCGCATCCTTACCGGCGGCGGCGGACGCAGCGCCACCGTGGGCATCCGGGGCAACGGCACGCCCGAAGAAGCCGCCCGCTACACAGTCAATGGCACGCCTTTCACGCTGGCCAACCAGACCGCCCTCCTCTTCGTGCCGCTGGCCACCCCGGCCGCCGAATTGACGCCCGCCACCCATCTCGTGGCAGGCGGCCCCGCCGGCGGTCCGCTGGCGCCCCAAGCCGCGCATTACGAGCTGGTGAACCTGGGCAACACGCCCCTGCCCTGGTGGACGGACAAAAATGCCGACTGGCTTGAGATTAGTCCCACCAACGGGGTGTTGCAGGTGGGCCAGCGCCTGCCCATCACCTTAAGTCTTGCCGCTGCCGCCCAAACCTTGCCCGCCGGTCAGCACACAGCCCTGGCGCGGGTTTTCCTCGCCGGTCAAAGTTCTCCTCTTGCCGCCCGCACCGTCAGCCTGACCATCCTGGGCACCAACGCCGCTCTGACCGTCAGCCCGGAATTGCCCTACACGGCCAGCGGATACGAAGGCGGTCCCTATGCGCCCGCGACCTTTGTGTACACGTTGATCAACACCGGCGATGCCGCCACCGTGTGGCTGGCGCAAACGGACGCGCCGTGGCTCGACTTGTCCCTCACCAATGGCCAGCTCCCAGCCGCAGCCAGCGATATTTTGACGCTCACCTTGAATGCCGCGGCCACGCAGTTGCCCCCGGGCCTGCATACCGGCCAGGTCAACCTCATCAACCTCAGCGCCGGTTCGGCTGCACTGACCCGCGCCATCGTGCTGGACGTCGCCGCCCGCCCGGGATTGCTTGTCGTCACGCCCGATTCCGGCCTGAGCGGTGAAGGCCTCACCGGCGGCGCCCTGAACCCCGCCCAAGGTTTTTACCTCTTGAGCAATACCGGGCCCCATGCTCTGGCGTGGCAGGCCACCCTCTCCGTGCCGTGGGCGGAGATCGAACCCGGCCAAGGGACGCTGGCGGCCGGAGAAACCGCTCAAGTTGCAGTGAGATGGACCACCAACGCAGCGGCCTTGGAGCCGGGCGACTATCAGGGCACCCTTGCTTTAGCCAACCTCACCAGCGGCGCCGGCAACACCCTCCGGCCCCTGAGTCTTCGAATTTCCCCCCAGCCCGGCCGGCTGGTCATTGCCAGCGCGGGGGAAAGCCCTCTGTGTCTCACGCACACCCGCGGCGAGCCTCCCCCCCAGGCACCCCTGTCGCTGGTCCTCAGCAACGCGGGCGGCACCGCCCTGGTCTGGAGTGCGGAGGAAGCGGAACCGTGGCTCGCCACGGAACCCGCCGACGGCCAGCTTGCCAGCGGCCAAAGTGTGGAGTTGCAACTCAGTCTCCTTGCCGAAGTGAACCACCTGGCGCCGGGCACTTACACCAATGAAGTGCGCCTGCTCAGCTTGAATGGCAGCTCCCAAACCAACTTGGTGCCTGTGACGCTGGAACTTTTGCCCGCGCCCGGCCGACTGGCCGTGCTCACAGCGACGAATAGCCACCAATTTCACCGTTTTTCCGGCGGCCCGGCCTGGCCGCCAGCCCTAACCCTCTGGCTCACCAACCACGGCGACTTGTCGCTGGAGTTTTCCCTCGAGGCCGGAGAAAACTGGCTGCTGGCGCAACCGGCCGCCGGCAGCCTAGGGCCGCAGGGCATGACCGGGGTGGAACTGCAGCTTTTCCCCCACAACCTGCCGGCCGCCGGGGAAACCGCCACCAACTGGGTGGATGTTTTGCAGGCGACGCAGTTGATTGCGCGCCTTCCCGTTGAGTTGAAGACATGGCCCTGGCCTCAAGTGGACTGGACACAGGCAGAGGAGGTGCTGCGAATTTACGTGCCGGCCCTGCCGGACAAACCGGTCATCTTGGAAGTCTCGTCTGACTTCCGCGAATGGACGCCGGTGATAACCAACACCTCCCCGGCTCTGGAGAGTCTGTTCTGGGACATCCGCCCCGCTGAGCACCAGCAGTATTTCCGCCTGCGGCTGCCCTGAGCGGGAACGCCGCGCCGCTCAACCGTAACGGCCCTCGATGTATTCGGCCGTCTTGGGATTTTTCGGATTGAGGAACACCTGCTCGGTCCGCCCGTGCTCCACCAGCTCGCCCATGAGCATGAAGATGCACTCATCGCTGGCGCGCCGCGCCTGCATCATGTTGTGGGTCACGATGACAATGGTGTAGCGCCCGCGCAGGGTGAACATCAGCTCCTCGATGGCCCGCGTGCCCTCCACGTCCAGGGCGCTGCACGGCTCGTCCATGAGGATGATTTCCGGTTTGAGCGGGAGCAGGCGGGCGATGCACAACTTCTGCTGCTGCTCCAGTTGCAGGCTGGTGGCCTTGTGATCCAGGCGGTCTTTGAGATCATGCCACAACCCCACCTCGGTCAGGGCCTTTTCCACCGCCTCATCCATCATCGAGCGGGTCAACTGCTCCTTGGGCAGGTGGATGCGCAGGCCAAACACCACGTTTTCATAGACGCTGATGGGCAGCGGATTGGGCCGCTGAAACACCATGCCCACCGACTTGCGCAGCTCCACCAGGGAAACGTCCGGGTCATAAATGTTTTTGCCCAGGATTTTGATCTCCCCCGTGGTGGTCACATAGCCATAGCGTTCATTCACCCGGTTGAAGCATCGCAACAAGGTCGTCTTGCCGCAGCCCGACGGGCCGATCAGCGAGGTGATGATGCCGTGCTTGATGTCCACATTGACATTGATCAGCGCCTGGAACTTGGCGTACCACAAGTTCAGATTGCGCGTGGTAATGCTGTAGGGACTGGTGACGGCGGCGCTCATCCAAAAACTCCGTTGATGTAATCGTACGTTTTGCGATTGGCCGGGCGGTCCGAGAAGATGACCTCGTTGCGGTCCAGCTCGATGATCTCGCCATTCCAGAGGAACATGGTGCGATCGGCCAGCCGCCGGGCCTGCTGGGTCAGGTTGGTGACCAGGATGATCGTGATCTCCTTGCGCAGCTCCTTGAGCACATCCTCGATGCGCATGGTGGTTACCGGGTCAATCGCAATGGAAAACTCGTCCAGACACAGAATTTCCGGCTGATGGGACAGGGCGCGGGCAATGGTCAGGCGCTGCTGCTGCCCGCCGGAAAGCTTGGTGCCCAGGCTGTCCAGGCGGTCCTTCACCTCGTCCCACAAGGCCGCCTGCCGCAGGCACTTCTCCACCATCGCATCCAGCTCGGCCTTGTTGGTGAGGCCGGCGCAGCGGGGCGCAAACGCCACGTTGTCGTAGATGCTCAGCGGCAGCCCCACCGGCAAGGGCGCCACCATGCCAATCTTGCGGCGGAGCGCGTAAATGTCCTTCACCTTGCGCACATCCTCGCCGTCCACCTTCACCGTGCCGCTCACGTGGGCATTGGCCACAAAATCAATCGTCCGGTTCAGACAGCGCAACAGGGAGGTCTTGCCGGATTGGGCGGGGCCGATGATGCCCAAGATCTCCCGCTCGTAGATGTCGAAGGTAATGCCATGGATGACCTCCTTCTTGCCGTAGGACAACCGGAGGTCCTGCACTTCGACGCGTTTGTTTCGAGACTCGCTCACAAGCCAATCGGGGTTACCACTTTTTCCGCGAACGCAGATACACGCGCAAGGCAATGGCCGTGGCATTGACCATCAGCACCGCGCTCAACAACACCACCGCGGTGGCAAACTGCATGGACTCCTTCACATCCGGCACCTGGGTGGACAGCGTGTACAGATGCATGGAAAGGGCCATGCATTGCTCGTTGAGGTAGTAGGGGAACAGGCTGCCGCGCTCCACCGCCTTGTAAAACGCCACCCCGGTGAACATGATGGGCGCCGTCTCCCCCGCCGCCCGGCTGACCTGCAGAATCACGCCGGTCAGGATGCCGCTGATCGAGTTGGGCAGCACGATGCTCTTGATGGTCTGCCAGCGCGTGGCCCCCACATTCCAGCAGGCCTCCCGGAAAGCCATGGGCACCGAGGCCAGCGCCTCGCGGGTGCTGGCGATGATCACCGGCAGCGTCATGATGGCCAGCGTCAACGAGGCCGCCATGATGGACAACCCCATTTGGGCCGCATATACAAACGCTCCCAGCCCGAAGAGCGCGTGGACAATGCTGGGCACGCCCGCCAGGTTGATGACGGCCAGGTTGATAATCCGGTTGAACCAGTTGTCTTTGGCGTACTCGTTCAGGTAAATGGCCGCCATGATGCCAATGGGCGCTGACACCGCCAGCGAGATGACCACCAGATAAATCGTCCCCACCAGCGCCGGCCAGATGCCGCCCTCCTTCATGCCTTCACGCGGGATGTCGAGCAGAAACTCCAGACTCAGGGAGGGCCAGGCCCGCTCAATCAAATAACCAATGATCAACAACAGCGGCACCACCATGGCCAGGGACATTGCGCCAAAAACCCATTTGGCAATTTTTTGCTTCTTGAGTTTCTCGCGCACCAGCGGCGTCTCGGTGAAAAGCTGGCTCGACGAAACCCCCGGCACTTCCGCAGCGGGGCCGGGGGGCGGGGTCGGATTGGCAGACGGCTCGGTCATGCTCCTCAACCTTTCTTGCGAATGCCGCGCACCACGAGGTCCGCGGCCAGGTTGACCACGAAGGTGATGCTGAACAACAGCACCCCGGTCAAAAACAGCACCCGGTAGTGCGGCGAACCGGCCGGGGCCTCGCCCAGTTCGGCGGCAATGTTGGCAGTCAGCGTGCGCACCGAATCCAGAATGCTGTGGGGAATGTGCACGGCATGGCCCGTGGCCATGAGCACCGCCATTGTCTCACCCACGGCCCGGCCCACGCCGAGCAGCACCGCCGCCAGCAGGCCGTTCTTGGCCGCGGGAATCAACACCCGGTACACCAATTGCCACTGTGTGGCCCCCAAGGCCAGCCCGGCTTCCCGGTAACTGTCCGGCACCGCCTTGAGCGCGTCCTCGCCGATCGAAACAATGATGGGCACACTCATCAGCGCCAGGATGATGGCGCCGTTGAGCATGTTCACGCCCACCGGTGCGCCGGTGAGTTTCATGATGATCTTGCTCATCACCGTCAGCCCGATGAATCCCCACACCACGCTGGGGATGGCCGCCAGCAGCTCGATGATAATCTTCAATGCCTCCTTGGTCTTGGGGCCGCAAAACTCACTGACAAAAATGGCCCCGCCCAGCCCAAACGGCACGGCAATGAGCATGGCCAGAATCGTCACGCTGAAGGTGCCCACCGTCAGCGCCAGCGTCCCGTAGCGCACATTGACCGCCGAGGTGGGGTACCACTCCGTGCTGAAGAGGAATTGCGACAGGCTGAAGTCCTTGCTCACCAGAATGGGCGCGGCCTCCCGAAACACGAAGAAGAAGATGGCCAGCACGAAGATGATCGCGCTGACCCCCGCCACGCGGATGATCCATTCCAGGCCTTTTTCACCATAGATGGCCCAGGCCGGACGTGCAGGACGCCGTTGAGCCTTCTGGAGGGCTGTTGCTTCCATGGAGTGGGTGCGCGATAGAGGCTACGTCGGACCGGCCGTCAGGGTTTCTTAACCCATTTTTCCTTGGGCAGAGGCACGTAGCCCGTCTTCTGGACGAGCATTTGCCCCGGCTCGCTCAGGATCCAGTCCAGATAATCTTTGATCGCCCCCGTCGGCTCACCCTGCGTGTACAAATGCAGTGCGCGGGCAATCGGATAGGTCCGATTCAGCGTGGTTTCCACCGTCGGCGCCACGCCATCCACCTTAAGCATCTTGACCTTGTCCGTGGCATAGCCCATGCCGCTGTAACCAATGGCCGTCGGCGTGTTGCCCACCAGCTCCACCACCTCCTTCGAGCCGTTCATGTCCCGTGAGCCCAGCTTGAAGTCCTTGTTGTTGAGCACATGCTCGCGGAAGAACTCATACGTTCCCGAGCTGGACTGGCGGCTGACACGCACGATGTCATCGCCGCCGCCGGGGATGGTGACCCCCAGTTGGGACCACTTGGTGATCTTGCCGCCTTCCATGTAAATCTGGGCCAACTGCTCGGTAGTGATGTTTTCCAAGGGATTGCTCTTGTGCACAAAAATGGCCAGGGCGTCATATCCCACCGTGAATTCCTTCGGTTCCTTGCCTGTGTTTTTCTTCATCTGCTCCACTTCCGAGGGTTTGATGTCCCGGCTGGAGTTGGCAATGTCCACCGTGCCCTTGATGAGCGCCGCAATGCCCACGCCCGAGCCGCCGCCGCCCACCTCCACCTTCACTTCGGGGTGGACTTTTTTATACGCCTCCGCCCAGGCCTGGGCCAGATTGACCATGGTATCGGAGCCGCGGTTTTGGATGGTGACCCGCCCCCCGCTGCCGCTGGAATCCGCCCGTTTGCAGCTCAAGCCGGTGAAGGCCAGCAGGCCAGCGCATAAAAAGGAACCGAGCGCCGTCGTTGTTAGAGTATAGGATTTCATAAGCCTAGATGATTGTTTCCCAAGGTTTAAGCTGATTTTACCGTTGTCTCGGAAGGAATCTCATGTCCCAAAATGGCCTGCACCAAATCCCGCACATGCACTTCCACATACTGGTAGGCCGCCTCGTAAGCAGCCCGCACCTCTGCCTCGTTTCCCTTCACCTTGGCGGGATTGTCCAGCAGCCACTCAAAGACTACCACCTTGGCCGGCAACCGCGCCAGCGCCGCTCGCGCCTCCGGCGTGAACAACACCACCACCTGGTAAAACTCGAGGTTGGGCACGTGCGCCAGGGAAACCGGTGTCTGGCGGACCACCGGCAGATTTTTTTCGGCCAGAAAACGGGCTGTGGCCTCTGAAATCGGCTGCGGGTTCAACCCGGCGCTGGAAAATAAAAACTTGTCCAACTTCAGGGCCGTTCCCACCCCCTCGGCCATCCGGCTCAGGCAGGCATTGTCCTCGTCCACAAACAACACCCGGAAAACGTCGCTGGTCTTGTGTTTGGCATATTCGCCGGTGACCATGTAGATGACTTCTTCGCAGATGTTTTTGCTCTGGTCGGAGACCCGCTCGTAACGCCGGACAATGGTGGAAAGGGGATGCAGGGCCTCCAAGGGGATGCGTTTGTCGGCCAGCCAGCGGTTGATTTCCTGAATCAGTTGATCGCGCAACGCATTGACGCTGGCCTCCGCCTCGATGGTTCTGCGGGCCAGCTCCACATTTTGATCCAAAAAGGCCCGGACGGCATCGTGCACCATGGGAATGGCCAACTGCGCGATTTCCGTCAGCCGCGGGGCCAGAAAATCCAGCTTCAGCGGGGCCAGTTTAAGCATCTGCCGGGCAATGCTTTCGGCGTAATCCCCGATGCGCTCCAGCTCCTGATTGATTTTGATGGTGACGTAGGCAAAGCGCAAGTGCCCCGCCGCCGGTTGTTGCCGCACCAGAAACTCCAGGCAGAGCCGGTCCACCTCCCGCTCCAAATCATCCACCGTTTGATCCCGCAAAATGACCAGATAAGCCAGTTGCCGGTTGTTTTCCTGCAAGGCCTTGAGCCCATCCGTCAAGGCTTGCCCCACCAGACCGGCCATTTGCATGACCTTGCTTCGGATACGTTCCATGTCCCGTTGCAGGGTCTCTTCATAATGACTTGGCATAAACACGAAGGTTGGTTTACGTGATGAATGTTACATTGCAACGTCGAAAAGGAAACATAAATGTAACATCACCGCCCACCAGTGGTTTCTGTGTTTGATCCCATTTGCAGCAGGAAAAAAACACCTCGCCTCCCAGAAATCTTCATCCCTGACAGGCCGGACTGAAACGCACCTTCAGGGTTTCTTCCCGCTCTTGGGCCGGGCAAAGGCACGGTCGGTGAACAGAAAAATGTTGCGGGTCTCCGCCGTGACAATCCATCCCTCGGCGGTGTAACAAATGCCCTCAATGTGCCGGTCCTTGAACCGAGCCATCAATGGCGTCTGCCCCACGCTTGCCGCCGGGCGGCCTGCAACCTCGAAGACATAAACGCCGTTTTTGGCCGCCACTCCCAGCCAGCGTCCATCCGGGGAAATGTCCGCGCCGGTCACCGGGGAAGTAATAGCCAAAGCCCCCACCTTTTCGAGCACCAGGGGTTGACCCACGGCTTTCAGCGGAAACCGGTACAACTCCGCCGGCGCATCGTCAAACACCTTGGAGATGACGTACCCGTAACCGTCATAAATAAAGAGGCTTTCGCAATCAAACGGCGCGGCGGGAAATCGCAAACGCCAGGTTCTGGTCACCTGCAGGGGATGCTCCGGCCGGGACAAATCGGGCTCGGGGATTTGGTGCACCGCCAGTTCATTCCGCTGGGCTTCATTGTTACCAATGTCTCCCAAATAGAGATGGCCTTGATGATCACTGGCAATGTCTTCCCAATCCACCACTGCCACATTCTCAATCACATATTGGCGTCCATCCCGTCCATCCCGTCCCACCAGGTACAAGACAGGGCGATGGCCGTCGCTGTGCATCCAGAACAGATTGGTGCGTCCCCGCACTGGCGCCACCCCCGAGCATTCCCGCAGCCCCACCGGGTCAATAACGCCCACCTGGAAAATACCTTTGGCCACCTCCTTGTCGGCTGCGCACGATATCATGACTGCCAAGCTGTACACTGCCAATATCCAGCCGGGCCGCCAGCCGCCGATTGCAACATGGACCGCTTTGTGCATATTGTTACCTGCCCAATTTAACACGTCGGGCGCGTATATTTCGACAATTTTATGTCGGCAACCTCGGTTAATGGCGTTGGGACCTCTTCCGCCACAGCGTTTTTGGTGGAAGGCATGACCTGCCAGAATTGCGCCCGAAAAGTGCAACAGGCGGCCCAAAGTGTCCCCGGGGTGGCCTCCGCTGCTCCCCAAATAGCCGGGGGCAGGCTCACCGTCCGTTGGCAGCCGGGGGCTGCGCCCAACCCGCAGGCCGTCATCCTGGCCGTGCGCCAGGCTGGTTATGGCATTCAAGCGGCCTCGGCTTTGGGCCAAGCCGAAGCGGGTACATCTCCCTCCGGGTCGCCGGCGGGCGAGGCTGCTGGTTTTTGGGCTGGCTGGGGGGCCAATGTCTGGCTTGGGGGCACGGTCACCCTCGTTTTGCTGGGCGGCGAGTGGCTCACCCACTGGGGCATGGAGCGCTGGTTTCAATGGCTGGCACTGGTACTGGCCAGCCTTGTTCAATTCGGCTGCGGCGCCCGTTTTTATCGGGCGGCCTGGCGACAGTTGCGGGTGGGGCAGGCCAATATGGATTTGCTGGTGGCCCTGGGGTCCTCGGCCGCTTATGGCTTCAGTGTGTGGGGCCTGGTGACCGCTTATCCCGGCCATCTCTATTTTTTGGAGGCCTCCGCCATCATCACGCTCATCAGTGTGGGACACTGGCTGGAAGCTCGCACCTCGGCCAAAGCCGCGTCGGCCTTGCAAGGCCTGCTCCAGTTGGCGCCCCCCACCGCTCGCGTCCAGCGCCAGCTCGCCGAGGTGGAAGTGCCGGTCAGCCAGTTGCGCCCCGGGGATACCGTCGTCCTGCGCCCGGGTGACCGGGTGCCGGCCGATGGCCAGGTTTCCTTCGGGGAGAGCACGGTGGACGAATCCATGCTCACCGGGGAGCCGCTGCCGGTGAACAAGCAGCGCGGAGACAGCGTCTATGCCGGCACGCTGAATCAGTCGGGCCGCCTGCTCGTGCGCGTTCAGGCCACGGGTGAACAAACCGCCCTGGCTCACATCATTGCCGCCGTCGAGCGCGCCCAAAGCAGCCGCGCCAACATTCAACGCCTCGGCGATCGCGTCAGCAGTGTGTTCGTCCCCGGGGTGGTGCTGGTGGCCGTGCTCACCGGCTTGTGGTGGGGATTGAATTATGAATCGGCCAGTGAGTTCAGCCGGCAGATGGCCCGCCATCTCTGGCCCGCCCTAGTCCCTGCGACGGCGCTGGCGGCCGCCATCATTCAAGCGGTGGCGGTGCTCATTGTGGCCTGTCCCTGCGCCATGGGACTGGCCACCCCCACCGCCATCATGGCCGCAGCCAACGTTGCCGCCACCAAAGGCATTCTCATCCGGGACGGCCAGGCCCTGGAAAAATCCGGGCGCATCTCCATGGTCATCTTCGACAAAACCGGCACCCTCACCCGCGGCCAGGTGACCTGTGCCGGGGTCTTGGATTTGGGAGGCGGCCAGTCCCCCCTGCCACCGGTGGCCGAAATGGCGGCCGCGCTTGCCCGCTCTTCCAGTCATCCCCTGAGCCAAACCATTGCCCGGCTGTCTCCGCAGGCACAGTTTCCGCTGGACCAGTGGCAGGAGCTGCGCGGCCAAGGTGTGCAAGCCCTCTGGCCTCCCAGCTCGCAAGTGTTGCGCCTGGGTTCTTTGGCCTGGCTCCAGGAGCAAGAGGTGGACTTATCCCCCGCTGCCGCTTTTGAAAGTCACTGGAGCAGGCAGGCGGCCACCGTGGTTGGCCTGAGTCTGGATCGCCAATTACTTGCGGCCTTTGCCCTGCAGGACACGTTGAAGCCCGGGGCCGCGGATATTGTGGCCCAGCTTCAACAACAGGGCAAAAAAGTGGGGATGATTACCGGCGACCATCCCCACACCGCCCGCGCCATCGCCCAGGCGGCCGGCATCCCGGAAGCCCTGGTCTTTGCCGGCGTGCGGCCCGAGCAGAAGGCCGGGGTGCTGCGTCAATTACAGGCGCAAGGGGAGAAAGTGGCTTTTGTGGGGGATGGCATCAATGACGCCCCCGCCCTCAAACAAGCCGATTTGGGCATCGCGGTAAGCCGCGCCAGTGACGTTGCCCGCGAGGCGGCCGACCTCCTGCTCCTGCAATCCGATCTGGCCGCCGTGCCGCTGGCCCTGGCCCTCGCTCAAAAAACGCTGCGCACCATCAAGCAAAATCTTTTCTGGGCATTTTTTTACAATGCCGCAGCCATTCCCCTGGCGGCCCTGGGTTTCTTAAGCCCGGTGCTTTGCGCTGCCACCATGGGGCTGAGCGATCTGATTGTGATCGGCAATTCGTTGCGGCTGTACCGCTGGCGCCCACAATTTTCCAGCCGCTCCCAACCCTCCAGACCTTAGGACTTGAGGAAACTTTCCAGCATCCAGACCGTTTTTTGATGGAGGGTGATCCGCTGGATCATCAAGTCCTGGCTTTCCATGTCATTGGCCTCCCCGGCCAGATCGCGCGCTTTTTCCGCATCCGCGATGAGTTTCCGGTTGGCCTCCAACAGCCGGCGGACATATTCCTCCTGACTGAGCGGCGCGGAAAACTCCTTCATGCCGGCGGCTCTGGCAAAGGCGGTCAGCCCGCTCATGGCATAGGCGCCCAGGGCGCGAATCCGCTCGGCAATCTCATCAATCGCCGTGAACAGCTCCTCGTATTGGGTTTGAAAGGCGGTGTGCAGGGCAAAAAAACCGGGCCCTTCCACATTCCAATGGGCGGCATGGGTGAGCGCCATCAAGGCGTAGGAATCGGCCAGCACTTGATTGAGACTGTCCGCCAGAGCGCCCTTGGGCGTGGCCTTTGTGTTTGCAGTATTTTTTTTCATAATTATTTCCTCTTGCACCAGTTGTGCTTATAGTGTCATAGGGCAGTGGAGCGGTCAAATCCTGTTAAGCTGAGCCGCAAAGTTTCCGACATCCTGATTGACGCGGGTCTGCTCCTGGCGGTAACAAAGGGCGGGTTGGGCAGCAACGCGTAGGCGCATGGGAAATTATAAGACATATCTGGGGCTGTTGGCTCTGGCCTGCGGCCTGGGTTTGTTGCTCACCCCGATAGTCCGCTGGCTGGCTTCACGCGCCGGAATCCTGGATCATCCCGGCACCAGAAAAATCCACCATCGCCCCATTCCCCTGCTGGGCGGGCTGGCCGTGGCGCTGGCCATGTGGCTGCCCATTGCCGCCCTGTGGATGTATGACAACCGCGTGGCCAATTTGCTGCGGGCGCAGGAGGCGGCGGTGCTCCAAATCTTGTTGAGCGGTGTGGCAATGCTGCTGTTGGGGATTTATGACGATTTGAGAGGACTCAATGCCCGCAAAAAACTCATGGCGCAACTGCCCGTGGCGGTGGCGCTCGTGGTGTCGGGCGTGGGTTTCCAGTCCATCACCATCCCCTCCCTGGGCAGCGTTTCTTTGGGGTGGGCCGGTCCCCTGCTCACCCTCCTGTGGCTCATTGGCATCACCAATGCCATCAACCTGGTGGACGGTATTGACGGCCTGGCCTGCGGGGTGTCTTTCTTCGCCGCCGCCACCATCGCGGCCATTTCCATCTACAATGACAACACCGTGGGCGCGGTCATCATGACGGCACTGGCAGGCGCCTGTCTGGGATTCCTGCCCTACAATTTTAATCCCGCCCGCATTTTCTTGGGGGACACCGGCAGCCTGTTTTTGGGCATGACCCTGGCTGTCAGCGCGCTGGTCACCTCGCAAAAAGGCACGCTGGCCGCCTCGCTGCTCATTCCGGTGTTGGTGCTCGGCTTTCCCATCATTGACACCCTCCTGGCCATGGTGCGCCGGGCGGTGCGCGGCAAGTCCATGTTCAGTGGCGATGCCGGCCACATTCACCACCGCCTGCTGGCCCGTGGCCTGAATCACCGGCAGGCCTCGATTATTATTTATGGTTTCTGCCTGCTTTGCGGGCTGGTGGCCCTGGTCACGGTCATGGAAAACAGCGCCGGCATGGCGTTTGGGTTTGCGGCGCTCTTTGTGGTGCTCTTTGCCGGCCTGCGCGCGCTGGGCTATTGGAAGGCCTTGACCCAACTGGGGAGAACTCCGGAGCGGCTCCATTTCAAACTCCTGTATCACGTGGCCGAAGCCGCCCGCTGCAAGCTGGCCCTGGCCACGGAAATCGAGCAAATCCCCCAAATCCTGCAATCCGTCTGTGTGGAGTATCAGAAGCCGGGCTTCAAAATCTCCTGGCCCGGCAACGGCCATCACCAGGGCGGCGAGCATCTCTGGCTGGCCCCCGGCGTGGATAGCCTCCACAGCCTGCCGGTGGAAACCCACGAGTTCACCGACACGGGGATGAAACTGGAGTTTTATTTGCGGCGCCGCGACGATCAAGACGAGCTGCATCTGGAAAAACGCAACCTGCTCAGCACCCTGGCCGAGGCCGCCAACCAGCGGTTGGCCTTCCTGCTCAAATCACCCCCTCCACCATCCTAGGCGGCCGGTGTGGCGGCCCCATCTTTGCCCGCGCCGCTGGGACATCAGGTTTTTATCGTCAATCCTGCAGGGAATTGCCATGCTTGGCCCCGTATGCGCACCCTGGTCTTGATCAACCTCGCGGCGGGCATGGCCATGTCGGCATTGACTGCCTTGGGCGCGGGTGACTCGTCCAGCCTCGCCGCCTGGCGGAAATTTGCCAACGGCCTGGCCAGTCAACCCGACGTGGAGCGATGCTACCTGTTTGACAACCTCACCCCGCAATCGCTGCAAATCCCGGAGGCGCGCGGGGGCGCGCCCCTGCGTTTTCAAGCCGCGCCCGCCGCCGGCCAGACTGCCAACACCCTGCAAATCGTTGAGGGCCGCTGGCCGGGCAAAACCGCCGTGCGCCTGGATGCCGGCGCCCTGGTGGGGCCGGCATTCAACCCGACCAATCGCGCTTTCACCGTGGCGGGCTGGTTTCGCAAAAACGGTCCCGGCGCTCATCGCGGCAACAACCAATCGCCCAACGGTGGAGTTGTAGGCACCGGCGATGGTTACTGGTCGGGTTGGCGGGTTTATTCCTCCTACCCGCAAAAAAACGCGAGCTTTGAAATCGGCCGGCCCCAGCCTTCCAGCGCCCGGAGTTTATCCGGCGGCCTCTGGCCGGATGGTGTCTGGGTGCATCTGGCGGCCACGTGGGACGGCCGGGAAATGCGCCTGTATCTGCATGGCGATTGCGTCGCCGCCACGCCTTATGACGGGGCCTACACCCCCGCCGCCGGCAACGCCTTCCGGCTGGGTTACTTTAACGCCGGCATCGGCTCCCTGGTTTTGGAGGTGGACGAATGCACGATTTACCGCCGCGCCCTGTCCGCCGCCGAAGTGCTCGCGCTGGCGTGGTGGTCCCATCCCCTGCCCGGCAATGCGGCGTCAACTTTGGAAGCCGCCCGTCTCGCCCTCGCGCGCAAGGAATACGCGGCGGCCGAGCTTGCCTTGAGCCGGTTACCTGCCACCCCGGCGCCTCTGCAAGGATTGGCCGGCCTGCGCCGGGCCGAGGTGTTGCGCCTGCAAAACCAGCCCGCCGCGGCCGCGCATCTGCTGCTCCAACTCACGCAACAGGCGCCGCCACCACTTTCCGCCACCGCCCTGGAATCCTTGCGCCGCATTTTTATGGAAGCCGGCGCGCCGGACTTTGGCGCCGCCGTGGCGGAGCGCATTTACCGCCTGCCCGACTTGAGCGAACGCGAGCGGCTGATGGCCCGGCGGGCTTTGGCCCAGGCCAGCCGCGAGGCCGGCCAGTGGCCGGCTGCCCTTGAGCATTACACCGCACTGGCTCAGGCGCCTGCAGCTTCGCCGCGTGAACGCTGGGAGGCGCGGATGGCCTTAATCCATACGCATTTTGAGGCCCGCAATCATACCGCCGTCCGGGCGGAGTGCCAGCGGCTGCTGGGCGAGGCGGAGGCCCCCGCCCTGTTCAAAGGCCTGGCGCAAATGCGCCTGGCGCAATCCTTCGAGCGCGAGAAACAATATGCCCGGGCGCTGGAGGAATATCGCAAACTCGAAACCCTTCCTGATGTGCCGGCGCATTGGGTGGCGGAAGCCCGGCAGGCCATGACCGAGATCAGCCGTCTGCAGCGCGGCCTGCCCGCCTGGGATGCGGAAGCCACGCGCACCCCGCCAGCCGAGCTGCCCCAACCCGGCGCGGTTTTCTATGTGGCCCCCCAGGGCAGCGATGCAAATCCGGGCACGGCGGCCAAACCCTTTGCCTCGCTTGCCCGCGCTCGCGAGGCGGTGCGCCAGCTTAAAAGCCAGGGCCAACTGCCCGCGGGCGGAGTGACCATTCTCGTTCAGGGCGGCGAATATGCCCTGCGGGAGCCGTTTCGGCTGGAGGCCCGGGACTCCGGCCAGCCGGGCCGGCCCATTGTGTACCGGGCTGCTCCCAACCAAAAGCCGCGGTTTGTCGGCAGCCAGGCCTTGAGCGGCTTTACGCCGGTAACGGATCCGGCCTTGAAAGCCCTTCTGCCGGCGGCTTCCCGCGAGCAGGTGCTGCAATGCGATTTGCGCGCGCTGGGCCTGACCAACTGGGGCGCCGTGACCGCCTCCGGCCGCCGCGCGGATCTGTATTTCAACGGCACGCGCCTGACGCTGGCCCGCTGGCCCAACACCAACTGGGTGCAGGTGGGCAAGTTGCTCGGGGGCACCAACACCGCCATGAGCATCCATGCCCGCCGCGGCAATCGGGAGGGACGTTTCACTTTTGATTTTGACCGCCCGGCGCGCTGGCAACAGGAGCCGGAGATCTGGCTGCATGGCTACTGGTTCTGGGACTGGGCCGAGGATTACCAGCGCGTCGCCGCGCTGGATCTGACCAACCGGAGCATCACGCTGGCCCCACCCGCCGCCAGTTACGGCTATCACGAAGGCCAGCCCTACTACGCCCTCAACCTCTTCGCCGAAATTGATCTGCCGGGCGAATGGTACCTGGACCGCACCATCGGCCGGCTTTATTTGCTGCCTCCCGGCAAACTGGCCGGCGCGCGGGTGACCTTCCCGCTTTTGGACGGCCCCATGGTCACCCTGACCAATGTGGCGGAAGTCGCCCTGGTGGGACTGCAATTCGAGGAGGGACGCGGCGACGGCGTCATCCTCAGCGGCTGCACCAATGTCAGCCTGCTGGGCTGTAGCGTGGCCCGTTTTGGGGAAAACGGGGTCATCATCCAGGGCGGCACCCAATGCACGCTTTTTGGCTGCGACATTTTCACGCTGGGCCGCAATGGCACCATCGTCCGCGGCGGCGACCGGCGCACCCTGCAATCGGCGGGCCATCTGGTGGAAAATTGCCACATTTATGAAATGTCGCGCTTCAAGCCCACGTACACGCCGGCCATTCTGGCCGAAGGGGTGGGCATCCGCCTCCGGCACAACCGCCTGCACACCTGCCCCAGCAGCGCCATGCGCATCGAGGGCAATGATCACCTGATTGAGTTCAACGAGGTCTTCAATGTGGTGCGCGAATCTGACGATCAGGGCGGCGCCGACATGTGGGGCAATCCCACCTACCGCGGCGTGGTGTACCGCTACAATTTCTGGCACCACATCGGCAACCCGCGCGAGGTGGGCCAGGCCGGCATCCGGCTGGATGACGCCATCTGCGGGGTGCTGATTTACGGCAATATTTTCTACCGGTGCGCCGAGGGGCTGTTTGGCGGCGTGCAAATCCACGGCGGCAAGGACAATATCGTGGACCACAACCTGTTTGTGGACTGCCAGGCGGCGGTGAGTTTCTCCGCCTGGGGCGCGCGGCAATGGAAAGAATTTCTCGACCGCCCGGAAATCCGGCGTAAAACCTCGGCGGAGGTGGATTTGCTGTCGCCTCCCTACGCCACCCGCTACCCCGGCGTGGCCGACCTGGAAAGCCATGCCGACCGCAATTACATCTGGCGCAATGCCGTCATCCAGTGCCGCCAATTCCTGCTGCGCAGCCCGGCGGTGACGGAGCTGCTGGACAACTACATCAGCGCCCGGGATCCTGGTTTTGCCAATCTGGCCCGGGGGGATTTTCGGCTGCCCGATCGGGCCGTCCTCTACGACCGCCTGGTGTGGCGTCCCCTGCCGGTGAGCGCCATGGGCCTCTATCCCCATCCCCTCCGCGCCAGTGCTCCGCCTCCTTGAGCCGGCGCGGCGGCCCCTCCTGCACTTTCCGCTTGGCCTGCCCGCAAAGGGAGGGCTAAGCTCGCCGGCGTTTGAGGACGCTCCATGGGATTACGTTTGTTTAACACCCTCACGCGCCGCGTCGAGGATTTTAAGCCGCTGGATCCGGCCGGCCGGCGCGTGGGCCTTTATTGCTGCGGGCCGACCGTCTATGACCTGGCCCACATTGGCAATTTCCGCACCTTTGTCTTTGCGGATCTGGTCCGCCGTTACCTCGAATTTCGCGGGTACGAGGTCACCCATGTCATGAACATCACGGATGTGGAGGATAAAATCATCCGCCGGGTGCGCGAGACCGGCCTCAGCCTCAAAGAGTACACCCGCCGCTACGAGGAGGAATTCTTCCGCGACTTTGAAACCCTCCGCTGCCGCCGCCCCCACCACACCCCCCATGCCACGGATCACATCCCGGAAATGCTGGCGCTCATCGAGAGGTTGATGGAGCGCGGCATTGCCTATCGGGCGTCCGACGGCTCCATCTATTTCAGCATCGAAAAATACCGTGGCTGCGGCTGCTGCTATGGCCAACTGGTCAAACTGGACCTCGAGCAGCTCCGCCCCGGGGAGCGGGTGAGCCATGATGAGTACGCCAAAGAGTCCGTGGCTGATTTTGCCCTGTGGAAAGCCCGCGTTCCGGAGGACGGCGACGTCTTCTGGCCCAGCCCCTGGGGCGAGGGCCGTCCCGGCTGGCACATCGAATGCAGCGCCATGAGCATGAAATGGCTGGGTCCCTCCTTTGATCTGCACCTCGGCGGCGAGGACTTGATCTTCCCGCATCACGAGGACGAAATCGCTCAAAGCGAGGGGGCCGCCCTGCAACCGCCCGGCCGGCGCTTTGTCCAATACTGGCTCCACGGCGCGCATCTGCTGGTGGAAGGCCGCAAGATGAGCAAATCGCTTGGCAACTTCTTCACCCTGCGCGATCTGCTGCAAAAAGGTTTTGACGGGCGCGAAATCCGCTACCTCCTGCTCACCGCCCACTACCGCGAGACCTTCAATTTCACCCTCGACGGCCTGGCCGGGGCGCGCACCGCTTTGGGGCGATTGGATGAATGCCTGGGCAAATTGCGCGAGCAGGCGGCCGCAGCCCAGGAGGCGCCGGAGGAAGGACTGATGCAGGCTTTTACGCAGGCGATGGATGACGATCTCAACATCGCCGCCGCCTGGGGCGCGGTGTTTGAGTGGGTGCGCGAATGCAACCGCCTCCTGGCAGCCCGGCAAATGACGCCCGCCCGCGCCGCCGCCGCCCTGGCGGCGTGGGAGAAGGTGGACCAGGTGCTGGGCGTGAGCGCCGCCGCTGAAATTCAAATCCCGCAGGAAATCATGGAACTCGCCGAGGCCCGGCAGGCCGCCCGCAAAGCCCGGGACTTCGCCCGGGCCGATGCCCTGCGCCAGGAAATGAAAAACCGGGGCTGGGTGGTGGAAGACACCCCCAAAGGCCCCAAATTGAAACCCGCCTGATCCGCAGTTGGCCGGCCTGCTTCAGGGCAGTTTTTTCCACAAAAAGCCCATGATTTGGGTCACCAGCGCCGGCTGGTTTTCGGCGCCCGTGCGGAACACAAAGTTCTGTTCCACCCAGCGCCCGCCCGGCGCTTTCAACCCGGCCGTCAAGGTGGCGGAGCCGCTGCCCGCCGGCTGCGCCGGGCCCACCACCAGCACGCACTCCGTCCCCGCCAGCTTGGCGGCCGTCTCCGCCGCCAGTTTGAGACGCTCCGGCCCGGCAGTGGCAGCCTGCCATTGCGCGGCAGGCATATTCAGGCCGCGCCACAGAGCCGCCTCTTCCATGGCGGTCCAACCCTGCGCCAGCGCCTCGCCAGCGCCTGGTGCGCGCCCCAAAGCGGCCATCACACTGCCGCCGCTGCCCATTTCCACCACCGCCAGCCGCCAGCCCCGCTCCTTCAACTGCCGGCAGATCACCTCCTCCAGGGTCTCCGGGCCAAAGGCATAGATGTTGTCACCCAAAACCTTTTTCAACTGCTCCTTCAGACCCTCCAGGGCCTCCCGCGCCGCCGCGGAATCCTCCGGCAAGGTAAAGGTGAAATCCACGCGGCTGCCGTCAAAGGTGCTTCCCACGATCAACCCCGGCGGCAATTTGATTTTTTGCTTCATGGTGTGGTCAATTTGCGATTGCCCCACCCCCAGGAAACGCACCATGAGGCTGCTCGCCCGCGCCCGGATGCCATAGTGCTGCATCAAAAAAGGCACCAACTGCTCGCGCACCATGGTCTGCAATTCACGCGGCGGCCCTGGCAGGGCAACAATGTGTCCCTCCGCCAGATCAAAAATCAGCCCCGCCGCCGTCCCGACACTGTTTTTCAAATAGCCCCCGCGCACCGGCACTTCGGTTTGCCGCCGCAGGTTGGGCCGCAGCTCGCCCTCGGGCGTGCCAAATCGCCGCGCCATGTCGCGCAGCAAGTCGGGGTTTTCCTTCAAGGCAATGCCAGTGCAGCGCGACAACGTCTGACGGGTAATGTCATTGTCCGTCGGCCCCAGCCCGCCGGTGACAATGACCAGATGGGCCTTGTTGGTGGCGTGCCCCACTGCCGCCATCAGATCCTCATCCAGATCATCCACGATGCTCACCCCCACGCATTTCATGCCCAGCGGCAAGAGCGTCCGGGTGATAAATGGCGTGTGCGCGTCGGCCAGCGCCCCTTCCAACAACTCCCCGCCAGTGATGATGAGATAGAAGCTTCGCTGCGTGGTCTCGGCGGGCGCCCCAGCCCCCAACAGCGGCGCCAGGAGCAGCCCGGCCACACCAAAAAACCAACTGAGCTTGCGCATAGTTTCACAATGTACCCGCACCCCGGCCCTTGGCCAGCGGGAAAGCGTCCCGCCGGCCCGCGGGCCTCAGGGGAGGAGGTCGTCCTACGGGTTGAGAAAATCCCGCAACTCGGCCAGCTTGTCGGTATTGAGCAGATCCACTCCTGCGGCGCGCAATTCCCGCCACACCTCCGGCCGCTCCGGCGTGGCCCAGAACCGGATGCGCCGGCCCTGGTCGTGCGCCTGCCGCACCAGGCGTTGCAACTTCTGCCGCTCTTCGGGGGGCATTTCGCCTGCTCCCCGCCAGCGGAAATGCAGGGTCCAATTATCACTGATCAACGGCATGAGATGCGGGGAGGCATTGCCCTCCAAATCCCCCAACCGCCCATCCAGGGCCACATACCGCTGCGCCTCTGCCGCCACCATGCGGGCTGCCCGGTTGCCCGACAACACCACCATCACCGCCCCGGGCACCGTGCTGGTGGGCGTGAAGCGCGTCAACATATTCGTGTAACCTTCCAGCACTTTGCGCAATTCGGCATAGGTAGCCTCCGCCTCGGATTTCACGTCAATCATCAACGTTACCGTCGGCCCCTGCGGATACACCCGCCCGCCGTTTTCGCGCACGCGCTCCCGCAAGGGGTCCAAATACAGTTTCTGAAGAGTGCGCTCCGGCTTGACATCGCGCCGGTTGTGCGCCACCAGGAGCTGTCCGTCCACCAGCCAGATGTCCGCCTCCACGCTGCAAAATCCGTGCGCCAGGGCGTCGAGCAAAGGCCGTTCATGCTCATAATCATTGTGGGCATGGGCCTGTGGCAGCGGCCTGGGCCCTTCGGCCGTCCTGGCTGGCTGCGCGGCAATCACGGCAAGGCCCAGCACCATCAAGAGCCGGACTTTGCAGAAAACCATGACCGTTGCTGATTTGGCCTTCATGGAGGCGCCACGCTAACAAGTTCAATGCCGCCGGGCAATCGCTCAAACCACAGGCAGCGCCGGCGGGGGCGCTAAGGCCGGGGGCCGAAAGACTGCCAGTAACGTTGTTCCACCTCGTAGAAATTGATTTGCGTGACGGCCGGATCCAAATCCACCGGCAAAATCCCGTACCTTTTCATCTCACGCACCCAGCCGTGCCGCGGGACATAGCCCGGCATGTCGAAGCGTTTGATCTTGGCCAGGTAATCCTTGCCCCCCTGGGCCATGGCCACCAGTTTCTGCCAGTCCGGATCCGCCGTTTCGGGGAACACCACGCGCCCCGCTTGATTAGTGCAGATGCCCAGCCCGCCGGCCTCCCGCGCCAGCGGCGCCAGGGCCAGCAGCGATTTCTCGGGCCGGCTCAGGTTGAAAAGAATATGCCGGCTGAACTGCAACCGGGGGTCCTTGAGGTCAAACCGCCAAAAGGAAATGCCCAGCTCATCCGACAGCGAGCGCGGCAGGGTGCGCTGCCCCGTATGGCACTCGCCGCACCGGCGCTGGAGCACCTCGGCCCCCGCCTGGGTGGTGGGCCATTGGGTATCCAGATGAATCTGCTCATTTTCCTGATAGCCGCCAATGGAGCCGGCCCCCAGCGCGGCGTAGGTTCCCGGATACACCGCGCCGGACTCGATCCACAGCCGCAACCATTGTTTGTCCCGGGGGGTGGCCTGAACGCCGTAATGCGTGCCATCCAACATCTGCAACAACCGGCTGGCGCTGGAGCCGAGTTGCCGCGGGCGGTAATTGCTGCGGGCCTCGTTGCGGCCGTCCCGGAAAAGCTGCTTCACCGTCAGCGTAAAATAGGCATGGGAGAATATCGGCCCGTGATCGCCGGTGAGGATGATGCCGCCGGCGCGCGGGCCGCCGCGCGGGGTGGCGGTGTAATCATGACAATCCACGCACAAGCGGTTGAGAATGGGCTGAATATCGCGCGGAAAATCAAACACCTCCGGCGCGCCGGCCACCGGCTCAATCCGGCTGGGGGGACGCCGCACCGCCAGCAACGGCCCGGGCGGAAGGTAGCTTTTGGTGCGCTGCTCGTGACAACCGACGCAGCTCACCAGCTCCCCGGGCTGCACGGTCAGGAAACTCTGCATGCGCTTGACCGCCAGATCGTTTTCGTCGAGCGCGACAAAGAAGAGGCCGCGCAGGGCGGGCAGTTCAAAATAGGCGGAGCCGTCCGGCTCCACGGGTACCGTCCCCAGAATACGCTCGAGGGTGAAGGAACCGCCGTAGGTGAGGGGGTCCATGCCGCCGGTAAAATTGATGGGCTTGGGCAGCGTTTCCAGCACGAGGAGTTTTTTGATTTCTCCCGGCTTGACGCCCTGCATGTTGCGGCCCTCATAGATGTTGGCCAGCACCACGCGCCCGGTGGTCTGGCCCGGTTGGGCCAGCGGGGCAATGACTTTCTCCCGCTGGCGCGGCACCAGCGGCCGCGGTTCGTGCAGCCAGTATCCCTCGCGCACATCACTTTCCGGCAGCCGGTACAACGGCGTGGTGGCGCCCTGGGAGTTCATCAACTGGATTTCCGGCCCCTCGGCCACCATGAACGCCTGCTCGGAAAAAGCCCACGGATCGCGATAGTCCTGGCGTCCCCGGCTGATCGTCCGCGCCATTTTGGCATCGTCCGGGCCGCCCGCTGGGTCAATGACCGCCACCGCGCCGGCATGTTCACGCTGGCCGTGGCCCGGCGAGAAAATGGCCACCACCTTGGAGCTGTGGGGAATTGGTTTGGCGTCAATCATGACAATGCCCGGGCGCTGATTGCCATAGAACACCATTTGCGCCGTGCCATCCGGATTGGCCGTCCACAGGTGATGATAGTCCACCTGGGAGCGGTCCACATATTCCCAGCGCTGGTAGAGAATCCGGCCATCGGGCAGCACCCACGGCGTATTGTCATGCTCGTTGTTGGCGGAGATCATGCGGAGGTGCTGGCCGTTGGCATCACAGCGGTGCAGCGTGGCCACCTGGGTCAGCCAGCAGTTCACCCACCGCCGGGCGCGGGTGCTCACAAAGAGGATGCCGCCATCGGGCAGCCAGCACGGCTCGAAATCGTCATAGTCCCCATGGGTCAACTGCCGCAACCCCGTGCCATCCGCCTGGATGGTGTACAGGTGGTAATGCTCGTCGTCCCCCTTGCGGTAGGCGAAGAGGATGGTCCTGCCGTCATAATGCACCACGGGGTCGCGCACGCCGCCGCGGGGATCGTCAATCAGCCAGCGCACGCTGCCGGTGCGCAGATTCAGCACGCCGAGTTTGCCCCCCAGCCGGTAGGCCACCCGCTTGCCGTTGTGCGTGAAGGGATTGCCGTGCTTGAACTCCAGTTCGCAATCCGCGTAGTAACTGATGTTGGCGTACCAATGGCCGTCGTCCCCCACCTTGCGCACCGCAAAGACCACCTCTTCCACGCCGGCCATAGGCCCCGCCAGGAAGGTGGCCGGGTCAGGTGGCTCCATGCCTTTGAGCGGGAGGGGCGTTTTTCGCGGCCCCAGATAGACATAGTCATAGACCACCCAACTGCCATCGCTCAGGGTGATGGTCAGCCAGTTTTCCCCCGCCTGCAACAGGTGCGGCGGCACGGGAAACACCATGGCGGAAACCTGCCCTGCCTGGTGGGGATCGCTTGCCACGCCCCGCCCGCCCGGGGCGCGGCGGCGGGCAATTTCCGTGTGGTTCAGCCCGATGGTCACCTCCGAAGGGGTATGGGCATCGGCCAGGCCGAGGATGAAATACATCGGCTCGGCCGGTTTCTCCGGCAGGGAAAAAACCAGGGTAAAGGTATGGGCTTTGCTTCCGGCCCACCGGTCATGATGGGAGGGATGAATGTAGGGCCAGTCGGCCAGCTTGCTCCGGCCCACCGTGAAGACAATGGGCTGGGGGTAAGTGCGCGCATAGGCCGGCCATTGCTGTTCAGACAGGCCGAACTCCAATCCTGAGCCATCAGGCTGCCCCAGCAGGAAGATCCCCTCGGACGCCGTTGCCGCGCGGCTGCCGGGCAGCAAGCACCAGAGCAAACAAAGCCACCCCGCCTTGCGGAGCAGGCCGGCCCACTGTTGCCTGAGGGTCATACCTCCTGAACTTAAAGGCCCCGGCTCAGCCGCTCAAGTTAAATTGGCCGGGCCCCACTCCCGCGGCGGTTTGACTGTGCCCCCGCCCGATGTTGGGTTTCTCCCGTCCTTACCTTTGCAGAAAACAGCCTTTTTTTGTCTTTTTGCCCATTGACAAAGCGGCCCAAGCCGGATTAACTAGCTAGTCCAATTGACCGGAGGCCCCAGGTCATCATCATGAACGGGCAAACCGCCCGCCTGCGGCAAGGTCACGGGAAGGATGTGAGCACAGGTGACGGAGATACGACTGAAAAAAGGCGAATCGATTGAACGCGCGTTGCGCCGGTTGAAAAAGAAGCTCGACCGGGAAGGCACCCTGCGTGAGGTGCGCAATCACCGGCATTATGAGAAACCGAGTGAACGGCGCCGCCGGAAGGAAAAAGTGGCCCGCTTCAACGCGATGTTGAGCGCGCGTTACGCGGACCTGTAACTCTCTTTGTGCAGTTTGGAACGTGCAGCCGGGTGTGGCGCCCCCGCCACACCCGGCGCTTTGTTTTATGTACTCCTTTTCCACCTGTTGGAATTCGCATCGGCACATCGATGGACGGTTGATGCTGCGCGAGATCCGCTCGCTCGGCTTCGAATATGCCGAGCTGAGCCACGGCATCCGCATCAGCCTGCTGCCGGGCATCTTTGAGGCGGTGGACGCCGGGGAAATCCGCATCTCCTCGCTGCACAACTTCTGCCCGCTGCCCATGGGCGTGGACCGCGCGGCGCCCAACATTTTCAAGTTCACCTCCGAGGATCCCCGCGAGCGCGAGATGGCATTCCGCCAGACTCTGAAGACCTTTGAAACCGCCGTCCGTGTCAAGGCCCCGCTGGTCGTTCTGCACATGGGCAAGGTGGACATGAAGGATTACACGGATCGCCTGCTGGAAATGGCCGAGGCGGGCCAGCGGGACACGCCCAAATACGAAAAACTCTGCGCCGAAGTCCTGGAGAAACGGGAGAAACGCAAAGAGCCCTACCTGGCCGCGGCCTACGAGCTGCTGCGGCGGCTGCAGCGCGAAGCCGAGGCCCGCGGCCTCAAACTGGGCATCGAAAACCGCGAGGCCCTCGAGGAAATCCCGTTTGAGACGGATTTCCCGCTGTTTTTCCGGGAGTTTGACCAGCCCAGCGTGGTGTACTGGCACGATACCGGGCACGCCCAAATCAAGGAAAACCTGGGTTTCATTCACCACGGTTTGCATCTGGAATCGCTGGCCGACCGCCTGGCCGGCTTTCACATTCATGATGTCAGTTTTCCGGGGCGCGACCACCTCCCGCCCGGGGCCGGGGGCATTGATTTTGCCGCGTTGGCGGGAATGGTGAAACCGGAACACATCAAAGTGCTGGAGCTGGGGCCGTGGGTGCCCACGGCAGATGTTCAGCGTGGTTGGGAGCACATCCGCTCCCTGTGGGGCGAAGTGTGAGCAAGGCACGAAAACTTTGGCGCATCGGCTGGCGGCTGACGGTGTGCGCGCTGCTGATGGGCTGGATTTTTCACGCCATTTTCATGAATGAAGGCCGCCTGGCCCTGACGGCCCAGGGCGAAAATTGGGAGGAGCTGAGCCGCTGGGAGCAATGGCGGGCCGCCTGGCGACTGGGCCCCCCGGCGCTGTGGAGCGAGTTGCGGCAGGTGCAGCCCGCCGCCTTTGTCCTGAGTCTGCTTTTCATGGGCGGCACCCTCCTGCTGGGCATCCAGCGATGGCGCATGGCCCTGCGCGTCCACGGCCTGGATTTGTCGTTTGCCCGCGCGGCCGAGATTTCGCTGGTGGCCCACTTTTTCAATTCCTTCATGCTGGGTTCCACCGGCGGCGATCTCATCAAGGCCTACTACGCCGCACGCGAAACTCATCACAAAAAGCCGGAAGCCGTCATGACGGTGGTTGTGGACCGGCTTATCGGCTTGTGGAGCATGCTGCTCTTTGCCGGCCTCATGATGTTGTTTCATCTGCCCCTGCTGGCCACCCAAGAAAGCCTTGGCGTGACCGCCGCCTTGATTCTGGCCATGCTGTGCGGCTGCAGCGTGCTGGCCGTGCTGGCCTTCTGGGGGGGGCTTTCGCGCCGCTGGCCCGGCGCGCGGCAGCTTCTGCGGCGGCTGCCGCGGGGCGAATGGCTCGAGAAACTGCTGGAAAGCTGCCGGGAATTTGGCCGCGCCCCGGGTTTTCTGCTCAAGGCGCTCGCGCTGTCCATGCTGCTGAATGTGGTCTGCGTGGGTCAATACTGGGCGTTGGGCCGGGGACTGGGACTGGGCATCCCCCCATCGCTTTACCTGCTGTTGGTGCCCATGATCATTTGCATTGCCGCCCTGCCCATCACGCCCAGCGGGTTGGGGGTGCGGGAAAACTTGTTCGTGCTGCTTCTCAGCGGCCCGGCCATCGGCGCGCCCTCGACCACCGCCCTTTCCCTGTCGCTGCTGGCTTATGCCGGTTTCCTGCTCTGGAGTCTCGCCGGGGGGGTGGTGTACATCACTTTCCGCGAGAAACACCAGCTTCAGGAAGTCACCGCCAGCCCGGCCGCCGAGGGATGAAGCGCGGCCGCGGCAGGCCCGGGCGGCGCGGAGGACGCCCGCAAGGGGGGCGGTGCGCCCTCACAAATGCTCAAGCTGGTATTCCTTGAGTTTCCGATAGAACGTCCGCCGGCTGATGCCCACCCGCCGGGCGGCCTCCGCCCGGTTGCCGTTGCTTTCCTCCAGGGCGCGAATGATCAACTGCTTTTCCGCATCCCGGATGGTCATGGCCGGCAGCGGGCCGGGCGCCTTCTCGCGTGACACCGGCAGGGGGTTTTCCTGCTTGCGCACCGAGGCCGGCAAATCCCGCGGCAGGATTCGCTCCCCCCGGCACAGCACCACCGCATGCTCCACGGCGGTGCGCAGCTCGCGCACGTTGCCCGGCCAGTTGTGCTCGAGCAGCACCTCCATCGCCTCCGGGGAAAACTCGCGCACCGGTTTGTTGTTTTCACGCGCAAACTCGCGCAAAAAGGCCATCGCCAGCAGCGGGATGTCGCCGCGCCGCTCCCGCAGGGGGGGCAGATAAATCTCCACCACGCGCAGGCGGAAAAAGAGGTCTTCGCGGAACTTTCCAGCGGCCACCAGCTCGGCCAGGTTTTTGTTGGTGGCCGCCAGCAGGCGGACATCCGCGGTGATGGTCTTGTTGGAGCCCACCCGCTCGAAGGTTCTTTCGCCCAAGAATCGCAGGAGCTTGATTTGAATGGTGGCGTCAATCTCCCCGATTTCGTCCAGGAAAAGCGTGCCTCCCTGCGCCTGCTCGAAGCGGCCGATCCGCCGCTCATGGGCTCCCGTGAAGGCGCCCTTTTCGTGCCCGAACAATTCGCTCTCCAACAGTGTCGGCGCCAGCGCGGCGCAGTGAACAGTGACCATGGGATTGCGGGCCCGGGGGCTGAGCTGATGGATGGCCTTGGCGATCAGCTCCTTGCCCGTGCCGCTTTCGCCATGAATCAGCACCGTGGCCCGGGTGGGCGCCACCTGCCGGACCGTCTCAAAGACCTCCTGCATGGCGGGGGAGGCGCCAATGATGTTTTCCAGTCCGTATTTCTGGTCCAGCTGCTGGCGAAGGTTTTGATTCTCACTCTCCAGGCGCTGCTGCCGGAGGGCCCGGGCAATGCGCAGCTCCAGCTCGTCAATCTGGAGGCGGCCTTTGGCGATGTAGTCATCGGCGCCGCGTTTCATGGCCGCCACCGCCACATCCTCCGAACCGTAGGCCGTCATGAGCAGACACACCGGCGGCCGCGGGAGCGATTTGGCCCGGGCAATCAAAGCCAGGCCGTCCTCGCCCGGGAGCCGCAGGTCGGTTAACAACACATCAAAATGATCCCGCTCCAACAGCTCCATGGCCGCCCGGGCGTCCTCGGCCACGTACACGTCGTAACGCTCCTCGAGGGCGGCCCGCAACCCTTCGCGGGTGGGCTTCTCGTCATCCACAATCAACAAGGTTGGCTTTTCCATGGCTTAAGTTGGCTTGGCCTCCGTCTCCACCACCGCTGGCGCCTCCAACAACCGGGGCGGCCGCTGGTGGCGGGGCAGAATCACGCGGAAAGTGCTCCCCTGCCCCGCCTGGCTTTCAATTTCAATCCGGCCGCCGTGCCCGCGAACAATCCGCTGCACGATCATCAATCCCAGCCCCGTGCCCTTCTTTTTGGTGGTGAAAAACGGCTCAAACAAGCGGCTCAGGGTCTCTTTGGGGATGCCGCCGCCGGTATCGCGGACTTCGATCCAGGCCTCTTCGCCGCTTTCGCCGGTGGCCAGGGTCAGGACTCCGCCCTGGCTCATGGCCTGCATGGCGTTCTTCACCAGATTGACCAGGACCTGTTTGATTTGAACCGGATCATGCGCCACGGGTGAGAGGTGGCGCGCCAGCCGCAACTGCACCGTAATTCCCCGGTTGTCCAGCTCCGGCTGCAACAGGGCCAGCGTCGCCTCCACCGCCTCGTTCAGGCTGCCCAGTTTCATCTGGGGCGCGGTGGGCCGCATCGCCTGCAAAAACTCCGTGATGATGTAATCCAGGCGCCCAATCTCACCTTTGGCCACCTCCAGATATTTCTCCAGCCGGGTCAGCGCCTCCGCCCCCGCTTCGTCCCGGGCGCCCGTCCGGCCTGTCTTCCGCCGCCCGCGCCCCGCCGTGGTGGCGGGCATGGGTGCCGGCTCGTGGAGGGCGCGCAATTTTTTGCACTCCCGCTCCATCAGTTGCAGATGGATGTGCAACGCATTGAGCGGATTGCCAATTTCATGGGCCACACTGGCCGCCAGCAGAGTCAGGGCCTGCACCCGCTCGCTTTCAATGGCCTCGAAGGTCTTCTGCCGCGTCTCGGTGGCGTCATGCAGAATCAAGGCCACCCCCAGACTGCCGGCCGCCTCGCCGTCCAGCGGGGCCGCATAGAGCCACAAATACCGCGGCCGCGGAAAATTAACCTCCAACTCCATCCGCACGACCCGCTGCCCCCCCTGGTGGTCAAAATTCAGGACCTTTTTCCAGTCCAGCTCCGGCAGAAAACGCTCCAGACTCTGGCCTTCGGTGGCCTCCGGCGCCAGCCCCAGGAGCCGGGTGACCGATTGATTGAAGTAGATGATCCTGCCGTTTTCATCCACCACCAGGATGCCGTCCTCAATGGTGTTAAAGAGCGTCTCCAGGAAATTGCGCTCGCGGGCCAGGCGTTGGACGACGGATTGCAGGCCTTCCTGGTCCAGCCGCCCGATGCGGCCCAGCACTTTATCCAAAAAATTGGACTTGCTGCCCGGCATACTCAGAACCAATGGCGTTTTTTAAAGTACCAAAAGGTTAAAACCGTGGCCACGACCGTCACGCCGAAGGCCAGCAGATATCCGTACTGCCAGTCCAGCTCCGGCATGTTTTTGAAGTTCATACCGTACCACGTGCCCACCAGCATCAGGGGGGTGGTGATCACCGTGATCAGCGTCAGGAGCTTCACCACTTCGCTGGTACGGTTGGCGGAGAGGTTGAGATACACCTGCAAGACGCCGGTCAGGCGGTCATCGTAGGTCTGCGCCAGCTCGTAAATGCGGAACAACCCGTCATAAACGTCGCGGTAGTAGGGCACCATGTGGGCCCGGATCAGTTTGAACTCGCCCCGTG
This sequence comes from Verrucomicrobiia bacterium, assembly GCA_026414565.1. Lineage (NCBI taxonomy): Bacteria > Pseudomonadati > Verrucomicrobiota > Verrucomicrobiia > Verrucomicrobiia bacterium. Next base: position 29,768 of record JAOAIT010000049.1, on the reverse strand, counting down.
CGAAGCGGGCCAGCACCTCCCGCTGGGGCGAGATGATCTGCCGCAGGTGCATGACCTCCTTTTTGGCCTGCAGGATTTTATTGAGCACCTGCGGCCCGCTGCCCTGGACCACCTGCTGCTCCAGCTCGGCAATTTCCAGCGCCAGCTCCTCCAGCGCCGGCTTGTAATTGTCCACCAGGGCATCCAGCAGGCTGTGCGCCACCCGGTCGGGCGCGCGCGCGATGTGGATGTTGCTCCGCAGGCAGCGCTCCTCCAGGGCCTGGACGCTCCGCTGTGGCAAATCATGGTAGGTCACCAGAAAATTGCGTCCCAGAAAGAAGTTCAACTCGCTGGTGGCAAACACGCCGTCTTTCCGGCTGTAGTCCACCGCATGGATGACCATGAACAGGTAGGGGCTGAACCGGTCCTCCTCCTTGGGCTGGTACTCCTCCACCTTCGGCGACTGGCTCTCCATCACGCAGTCCTCGATGCTCAGGGGATGGAAGTGAAAGATGTCCTCCAAGACCAGTTTGGCCTCCTCGGCGGAGGCATTCTCCAAATCCACCCACAGGAAAAGATTGGTGTCCGCCAGCAGTGTGGGCATCAGGAAGGGCTGGATGTCCCGCATGTGCAGGCGCCCCTGGGTGGTAAAGGCAAAAGACCGTATCATATTTTCACATTACTTGGAGCATCGGCCCCCGTGTCATCATGACACAAAAAGTCCATTATCCCTCCTTGGCGCCCAAGTCAACCCTGGACTCGAACAAAAAATGAAATCTGGGGGCGGCCGGCCCCAACAACCGGCTTGCCTTTGGCAGGGCTTTGGGGAATGAATCTCTCGCGCGCGGCATCGCCGTGTGCTACTCCATTTGCATTATGGCTCATGTAAAACTGCACATACCGGGGCCGGTGGAAGTCAGTGAAAAGACTTTCCGGGCCTTTTGCACCCCCATGATTGGCCATCGCAGCCAGGCGTTCAAAGACCTGTATGCGAAAATCCAGCCGCAACTGCAGGCCCTGCTCCACACCAGGCAACTGGTTTATTTGAGCACCTCGTCGGCCTGGGGCGTCATGGAAGCGGCCATTCGCAATCTGGTGGCCAAAAAAGTTTTGAACTGCATGTGCGGCGCGTTTTCCGACAAGTGGTATGATGTGGCCCAGCGGTGTGGCAAGGCGGCGGAGCCGCTGCAAGTCCCCTGGGGCTCTCCCATTCGCGCCGAGCAGATAGACGCCAAACTGGCCACCGGGCAGTTTGACGCCCTGACGCTCATCCACAATGAGACTTCGACGGGCGTGATGAGCCCCGTTTATGAGATTGCGGAGCTGAAAAAGAAATACCCTGACGTGATGTTCATCGTGGACGCGGTAAGCTCGATGACGGCGGTGAAGCTGGAGTTTGACAAGCTGGGGGTGGACGTGCTGCTGGCCGGCACGCAGAAGGCCTTTGCGCTGCCGCCGGGCATGACGGTGTTTGTCTGCTCGCCCGCCGCGCTGGCCAAGGCGGCGACCATGAAGGATCGGGGCTACTACTTCGATTTCGTGGAGTTTCAAAAAAATGCGGAGCAGAACATGACCCCCAGCACGCCCAGCATTGGGCATGTGTTTGCGCTGGCGTCCAAGCTGGAGGACATCTTCCAGGAAGGTTTGGAGGCCCGTTTTGCGCGCCACAAGAAGCTGGCGGAAATGACCCGCGCCTGGGCGGCCAAACATGGCTTTACGCTGTTCCCCGAGCCGGGTTACGAGAGCGTCACCCTGACCTGCATCAACAACGGCGCCAAGCCCGGGGGCCGGGTGGTGGACGTGCCGAAACTGCAAAAGCTGGTGCGTGAACAGGGCTTCCTCATTGACGGGGGCTACGGGAAAATCAAAGGCACCACCTTCCGCATCTCCAACATGGGCGACGAGACGGAAGCCACGATGCAACAGCTCTATGAGGCCCTGGACAATGCCATGAAGCAGCTCTAAGCCGCAGGGCATCAGGCCGTTTGCGGGCCGGCGGTAAGGCCGGCCTTTTTTATTGCCTTTTACACCACCATGACCGGGTTTTCCAACCGCCCCACCCCCTCGGCGGAGATGGCAATGTGATCCCCGGGTTCCAAGGTGAAACTGTCCGGCGGCACAATGCCCGTGCCGGTGAGCAGCACAGCGCCATGCGGAAACTCCTGACAGCGAAAAAGATAACCGCCCAATTCGTCAAAACGCCGTTTGAGCCGGTCCACCGGCGTTTCCCCCTTGAAGACCTCCCTGCCCTGACGGGTGATTTCCAAATGGATGGTCCAGCGCCGGGCCTCGGTCTCGTCGGCTCCCACGTGTATCCACGGGCCCACGGCGCAGGAGAAGCGGTAGATTTTGGCCTGGGGGAGGTAAAGCGGGTTTTCCCCTTCGATATCGCGGCTGCTCATGTCATTGCCCAGGGTGATACCGGCCAGGCGTCCCCGTGAATTGAAGACCAAGGCAAGCTCCGGCTCGGGCACGCTCCAGCGGGCATCCGAGCGAATGCCCACCGGATGACCCGGCCCCACCACCTTGTCCGGGAGGGATTTGAAGAACAATTCCGGCCGCGGCGCCGCGTAAACCCGGTCATAGGCGCTGGCGCTGAGGGCCGACTCCTCCATGCGCGCCGTCTTGCTGCGCAGGTAGGTGACCCCGGCCGCCCAGATTTCCTGACGGTCCAGGGGGCATTGGAGTCTGACGTCCGCCAGGGCCAGGCGTGGCAGGCTCCGGCGGGCCAGCGAGGCGGCCAGCTCCGCCGGACTGTCCACTTCCAGGATTTGCGCCACGCTGAAGATGCCGGCGGCGGTCAGATCCAGCACCGCCGTCCCTTCGGTCACCAGCCCCGGGCGTGGAACGGCATCCGCTTCGGTGACAAATCGGCAGAGCTTCATGGCTTGGCGGGATACTCGAGGTCTTTGGCCGAAGGGAGCGTGGGGAAGGGCGCATGCGGCTCCTTCTGATACCAATAGGCCACCGAGGCGATGTCATCCTGGAGCTGGAGGTAACGCCCGCCCTCCTGCCAGCCCAGCGCCTGAATGGTCACGCGCAAATCCTTTTTGAAGCGCACCGGGTCGGGGATGTGCCAGCGATACAGTCCAAAGCGCTGTCCCACCTCGTAGATTTGATTGGGCGGGATGACCTGATGGAGACCGGAGTAAGGGGTGTTGAAGACGCCGTAATTGCGTTTTTTGTTGTCCTGCCAGTCGCGCACCTCGAAATTATAGGAGCCGCAGAAATAATCCTCGGTGCCCGTGCCGCAGATGGTGGGCCAGTCCTTGTCGCCATCCAGATAGAACTTGATTTCTCCCTCGCCCCACCAGCCCGGGCTGTGCACCTGCCAGGCGAGATAGGTGCCGACATAATGGCCCTCGCCTCTGACGCCGTCCAAAATGGTGTAAAGCCCCTTTTGTTTGAGGGGCTTTTCCTGCCGGTATTGGGCATGAAAATAAGCGGCATCACGGGGCACCGGCGCCAGGGTGTAATTGATCTGGTAGTACAACACCATGTCGCGGCCATCAATGTTCTCCATGGTGATGCGCGCCTTTTTGCGGAAGGGCATGGGCCAGTAACAATTAAACGCGCTGCCCGGGTTGACGCAGACCGCCAGCGAGCTGAGCTGGCTGTACTGCCCCCAGCCCATGGCAAAGAAATCGCCCACCGGACACTCCACCGAGGGGGTCGGCTCGTCATCCCAGTAAAAACGCAGGATGGATTTGCGCCAGTTGCCCGTGGGCGTCATCCAGATGCTTTGAATCATGCCCGGGCCTTTGATTTCCCCCAAGGTAAAGGTTTGTCCGGCGGCAATTCGCACGGAAGGGGAGACCTTCCAGCCCTGCCCCAGTTCGCGGGCCGCATTTTTACCTGTGCCTTCGGTGGCCATGCCGCCCCGGCCTTTTTCGCCGGTGAAGTTTTCCGGGCTGATGGAGCGGCTTTCGGCCTTGGAAACGCGGAACAAGTTGCCCATGCCCATGTCCAAGCCGTTGAAGGCATCTGCAGCAAACAAACCCGTCGCCCCACCCAGCAGGGCGCCAGCCAGCAGCCATGACATCTGTTTCATAATGCGTGTGATTGAGGGATTTATGCGACTTCCCCCGCCTGATATAGCACCAGCCCCCGGGGCCTGCCTGCTCCGGCGGGAGGACGCCTGCATCATGCCGTACGCCCGGGGCCTTGACAACCCTTGACTTTGCGGGGCTTGGGGCCGAGCGATTTCCCCCATGAGCCGTGCCAGCAAACCATTTGGAGGAAGGGCCACGGCCCGGCATAAGTGGTGCGGAGGCGGTGGGGCGGGTCTGCCCGTGCTGCCGGGGCAGAGGGCAGCAGGCACAATGCTTATTTTGCCCCCTGCTGCAAGCGTTGCAACAAGATGTTCCAGCGGTTGGTCCAATCGCGCCAACTGGCCGCCCACACGGCGCCGGTGAGATTGGTGCGGGCGTGGTCGAAGGCGCGTTGCACGGCGGGCAGTTGTTTGCGGGCGTCCTGGGTCTGGCGCCACTGCCAGAGCGTTTCGGCCCAGTTGAGCGGGTTCTCCGGAAAGAGCGGCGCCAGTTGCACGGCCTGCAAGAGATGCTGGCGGGCCAGTCCGCGGTTGCCCACGCTGATGGGCCAACCCGGGGCATCGCGATACAACAACCCCAGACACCGATCCGCGCCGGCGAAGTCAAAATGCGCATCCAACTCCCGGGCCCGGTAGAAGGCGTCCTGCATTTCTTTGACCAGCCGCAAGGCGCCGAGGTTTTTGGTGCGCGCCAACTGCCCGAGATTCATTCCCAGATAATAATGGCCCGCGGCATGATCGGCCTTCAGCTCAATTGCGCGGCGGCTGGCCATAATGCCCTCCTCCGCCACCGCCGCCCGCTGGGTGTCGTTGGTGGCGAATTCACCCAAATCAAAGCAGGCGCGGGCCCATTCCCAGGCGGCGGTGAAGTTATTGGTCAACTGGCTGGCCCGCTTCTGTGCCTCCTTGTAGCGTTGCTCGTAAAATTGATAAAAGGCGTTGCCGCTGTCTGCGGCTTCGCCTTTGGGTAGGGTTTGGCCCGGCGGCCCTGATTCAGCAGCGGTGACCGGATGGCCCAACCCCAGGCCGCTGGCGCATAACAGCAGCCCGGCGAGGCGACCCAGGCGCAGCATTAAAACTTCACGGCCAGCATGGCAGAAACAGGGCATGTTTTTGATTTTGAGACAACCGGCAGACTGGCCAAACTTGGGGCAACGCATCCGTTTTCCCTTCCACCCCGAAAGCAACACGAGGGAAACCTTCCCTGCGGCGCTCCCCGGTGGATTTGGCGGCCAACCTGGCGGCAGTCCGCCGTTTTATTTGCCGAAAAATCCTATTGCTATCAAGGTCTTAAGTTTTATATTAGCCTGTTATTAGATGCAGATTCACTGGAAAATCTTCGGCAGGGTTTTGCTGGCAGGGGCATGCTTGGCCTTGACCGCCACCGGTTGCGGTGGCTTCAGCGGCAGTCATTCGGTGTCCCCCGCCACCTTTCTGTTGCCGGGGCTGATCAAAAACCAAACCCCGCCCCCCGCCGAAGCTCCAGCGCCCCAACTTGAGGTGACCAACTGGGTGGCTCAGCTCAAGTGATTTCATTTCATTTATGCGTTTTCCTCTGGCGTTGACGGCGAAAATCGCCGGCCACATCATCAAACACAAATTGCGCGGCACGCCCAAATTTGCGCTGGTGCTGCAACTGGAGCCGCTCCACACCTGCAACCTGACGTGCACCGGCTGCGGGCGCATCCGCGAGTACTCCACCAGCCTCAAAGACATGATGGCGCTGGAGGACTGTCTGGCGGCGGCGGAGGAATGTGACGCGCCGATGGTGTCCATCTGCGGTGGCGAACCGCTGATCTATCCCAAGATTGAAGCGCTGGTGAACGGGCTGCTGGCCCAAGGGCGCATTGTTTATATCTGCACCAATGGCGTGTTTATGCGGCGCAAGCTCCGGGAATATCTGGCGGCCACCTACAGTCCCGCCCGCGAGCCCCTTGTGCAAGAGCTGCTGGCGGAAAAGCTGCTCACCGACAAGGAAGCCGAGGTCATCCGCCAGGGCAAAAAAGAGGACAAACCGGTCATTGCCCCCACGCAGTGGCTTTATTGGAACGTCCACATTGACGGGCTGGAGTACACCCACGATCTCATCGTCGAGCGGGAGGGGGTGTTCAAAGAGTGTGTCGAGGCCATTAAAATGGCCAAGCGGCTGGGTTTCCAGGTGGCCACCAACACCACTGTGTATCGGGAAACTGATGTGCGGGAGATTGAGCAGATGTTTGCCTTTTTCTCATGGCTGGGGGTGGACGGGCACACCATCTCGCCGGGTTACGATTATGACGCGGCGAAGAAGGACATGCTGCAGCGGCTGGGCAAAAAGCCGGAAGATTTCTTTCTCACCCGCGCCATGACGAAGGAGAAATTCGCGCGGATCCTGGAATGGGGCGAGAAATACACCCTGTTTGGCACGCGGGTGTATCAGGAATTCCTGGCGGGCAAACGCGAGCTGACCTGCACGGCGTGGGCGATTCCCACCCGGAACATTGCCGGCTGGAAGGCGCCCTGTTACCTGATGACCGATGGGCATTACAAGACCTATCGGGAAATGCTGGAGAAGGTGGACTGGGACAAGTATGGCACGGTCAACGGCGTGGCCCGGGATCCGCGGTGCGAAAACTGCATGGTGCATTGCGGCTATGATCCCAGCGGCGCCCTGGGCACCAATTACCAGCCGGGCGACAACTGGAAAAACATCAAGTACAACTTTGGCCCCAAACCCAAACCCGATCCGGCGGGCGCCAAAGTGCAGGCGTTTAACGGGGCCTCGATGGGCAAGGGCCATCTGGCCGAAGCCCGGCTGGCGCTTAAAGAGGGCAAAGGCGGCAAGATCACCGTGCAACCCGCCGGTGAATGCGGCAGCGCCGATCACCGGCAGAAAGAGGAATTACTGGCCAGGATCGGGCGCAAAGAGGCTTGAATCCGCGCGGAGGTGATGAGCATGGGCATCGCAACCAGGCAGCCAGATTCTCCGGCGGCTGATTTCGCTGCAGCAAACGGTTTATGAGCAAAACTCTTTTTCTGAATCCTCCGTCATTTGATGGTTTTGATGGCGGGGCCGGCTCCCGCTACCAGGCGGTGCGGGAAATTCGCTCCTTCTGGTATCCCACCTGGCTGGCGCAACCGGCCGCCCTGGTGCCCAACAGCCGCCTGCTGGACTGTCCGCCGCACGATATTGATCGTGAGGCGTGCCTGGCCATTGCCCGGGAATACGATCATGTGATCATTCACACCTCCACGCCCTCGCTGCGCAATGATTGCAAGGTGGCCGAGGCCATCAAGGCCCAGCGCCCGGAGACCGTGATCGGCTTTGTGGGCGCCCATGCCGCGGTGCTGCCGAGCGAGACCCTCAAAGCCTCGCCGGCCATTGACTGGGTGGGGCGCAAGGAATTTGACTACACCTGCAAGGAAGTGGCCGAGGGCCGGCCGCTGGCGGAAATCAAGGGGCTTTCGTACCGCAACGCCGAGGGGAAAATCGTGCACAACCCGGAGCGCGAACTCATCACCAACATGGACGAGCTGCCCTGGGTGGTGGATGTGTATAAGCGCGATTTGCAGGTGGAAAAGTACTCCATCGGCTACCTGAAGGAGCCGTACATCTCCCTGTACACCGGCCGCGGGTGTCCCGCGCAGTGCATCTTCTGTCTCTGGCCGCAAACCATTGGCGGCCATAAGTACCGGGTGCGCTCGCCCGAGAACGTCGCCGCCGAGATGGCGCACGCCAAAAAGCTTTTCCCCCAGGTGCAGGAATATTTCTTTGACGATGACACCTTCACCGCCAACCTGCCGCGCGCGCGGGAGATTGCGAAGAAGCTCAAGCCGCTGGGCATCACGTGGTCCTGCAACAGCCGGGCCAATTTGAATTACGAGACCATCAAGCTGATGAAGGACTGCGGCCTGCGGCTGTTTTTGGTGGGTTACGAATCCGGCAGCCAGGAGATCCTGAACCGCATCAAGAAAGGGGTGACGCTGGAGGAGATGCGCGCCTTCACCAAGGCGTGCAAGGAGCTGGGCGTCATGATTCACGGCACCTTCATCCTGGGGCTTCCCATTGAAACGCGGGAGACCATCGAGCAAACCATCCGGTTTGCGATGGAGCTGGATGTCTTCAGCATCCAGGTCTCGCTGGCGGCCCCCTACCCCGGGACGGAGCTATACGAGATGGCGCGGCTCAACGGCTGGTTTGCCAAGAAGGACAAAACCGACATTGTGCATCAGGACGGCCTGCAACAATCCACCCTTGAATACCCGGGGCTGAGCAAAGAGGAAATCTACGAGGCGGTGGATCGTTTTTATCGCGCGTATTATTTGCGTCCCCGGCCCATTCTGCGCATTATCAAGACGATGCTGGAGGACAAAGAAGTCTGCGTGCGCCGCTTGCGGGAGGGTTACGAATTTTTCCGCACCATGCGGCAGCGGCGCAAGGACTTGCAGGCCGCCTGCGCCACACCGGCGGCGGCATAGCGCAGAGCGGCGAGCGCCGGGGGGAGGCCGGCCTGATGGCCGGGCGCGGGGGGCGTTTTGCAGCCAGCTTGCGAGAAGGAGGTTGGGCGGTCCAAGGCGATGGACTGACCGCAAAGCCTTGACTTTCATTCACCCTGACAAATACTGGGGCCATAATTCTATGGCCCAAAGCCACAGTGTTCGCGGCCCGGCATGCATGGTGCTGGATGATACGGGGAAGGTCAGGTGGTGGGGGCAGAGCGCCGTTAGGTTATTGCAAGTGCCCGCCGAAGTGGCAGCGGGTTGCGCCTGGTGGGACCTATTGCCTGCCGCTTTGCAAGAGCAGGCCCGGCAGGCATGGCAAGCGGCCAAAAATCAGGGAGGCGGACAGGTGGCTTTCTCCAATGGTTCGGCCAGTGTGGCATCGGCCTGGGGCCTGACGCTTGAACGGTTGCCCGAGCCCCCCCCGAACGGCCCGCTCTGGCATGCCTTGCTGGAAGCGCCCGCCCCGGGGTCAGGCCCCGGCACTGCGGCCTTGCAACAGGCCAGTTTTGAGGCCGACAAGGACGCCCTGGTGATAGTGGAAGCGGGGCGGATTGCGGCGCTGAATGTGGCCGCGGAGGATTTCTTTGGTGTATCCCGGGAGCAAGTGGTGGGGCAGCCGGTGACAGCCCTGGGGCTGAGCCAGAATCCGTGCGAGTTGGAGCCTGATGCCGGCCTCAGCACACCGGGCGCCACCTGGTGGGTGTCCGTCCGGCGTGGGGGACAGGAGCGCGAGGCCACGCCGGTGGAAACGGTGGTCACGCCGCTTGGGCCGCCCGAACAACGCACCTGCCTGGTGCGTTTCCGCCAGCCGGCGCAACAGCTTATTTTGCGCAAGGGCCTGCTGCGGTCCCAGCAAACGCAGAGTCTGGGCCCGGTCATCAATGGGGTCATTCACGATTTCAACAACTACTTCACCGCCATTCTTTCGAATCTGGATCTTGCGGAGAGCTCGCCGGATACGCCGGCGGAGTGTTTGCAGTTTATTCGCAATGCGCGGGCGGCCTCGCAAAACGGCGCGCAGGTGATCCGCCATCTGCAGCTTTTCAGCCGCAAGGGTCCCAGTCATCCGGAGCTGCTGGATCCGCGGGTGCTGCTGGAAGAAATCATCACCTTGATGCAACACTGCCTGGGGCGCGCCGTGCGGGTGGCCAAGCTGCGGGTGGAATGCGCCCCCGGGCTGATTCTTGGGCGCCCCGCCCTCCTGCGGCAACTGTTGATCAATCTGTGTTTGAATGCGCGCGAAGCCATGCCCTGCGGGGGCGAGCTGGCCTTTGTCCTGGAGAAGGCTGAATTTCAGGCAGCCGAGGCGGCGCCGCCACGGCGGGCGGGTCTTTTCGCGCATATTATTGTGTCCGACACCGGTCATGGGATGGCGCCGGAGGTGCTGGCCCGGTTGCAGCAACCGTTTTTCACCACGCATGCCGATCGGGAGATGGGGTTGGGCCTCTTTGCCGCCAATGAAATCCTGGCTTTGCACAACGGGTGGCTGGAGGTGGAGAGCCAGAAGGCCAAAGGCACCCGCGTGCATGTGTATTTACCCGCCCGGCCGCCGGCTTCGCGGCCGGAGCCGCTGGCCCAGGATGCGTTGTTGTTGCAGCAGAAAAAACTGGAAGGCTCCGAGTCCGTATTGGTGGTGGAATCCGATTCCGCGTGCCGGACACTGTTGAAGGCGGTGCTCGGTTACCGGGGCTACGAGGTGCAGTTGGCCGGGACCGGCGAGGAGGCGCTGCGACTGGCGGCGAGCAGTCCCCAACCGGCGAAAGTGCTGCTGGCCGAGGTGAATCTGCCGGACATGACGGCGTGGCAGCTCATGAACCGGCTGCGCCATCAATGGCCGGGATTGAAAGTGATTTTGATGGTGCAGGAGATGACGCCGGAGCTGTTATCGCTGGCGCAACGCGTGCAGGCGAGCCTGCTGCCCAAGCCGTTGGAGAATCAGCGTCTGTTGATCACCCTGCGTGAGTCGCTGGACAGCCCGGCGGAGGCCTCGGGCGGCCCCACGGCTTAAGACCAGGATTCCCAGGCGGAGGCCCGGCCGCTGCCATAGGCGCGGCGGAGCTGCCGCAAATGTTGGCGGCTCTGGCCGATGGCCGCGAGCTGCTGGCGGGTGTTCTCCAGGCCGGCGGTCAGGGCGTCGTAATTGCCGCGCTCCAGGGCCAGGATCTCTTCCACCAGGGCGCGGACTTCGGGGGGTTCCCCGGCCAGATGGGTGGGAGCAAAGGGCCAGTCGCGCATCCACTCACTTTTGCGGGCCTGGCAGGCGGCCACCAGTTCCCAGTGGCCGCCCTGGATGGCTTGGCGCTCTTCCAGGGTGGTATCACGCCATTGCTGCAAGCGTTCAAGCAAATCTGCCGTAGCGGTCATGTCAGGCCATCAAGGAGGACAACGCGGGGGTGGCGCTATCCTGGGTGGCGTTTTGGCGGCGCATCATTTCGGCCCAGGCATCCCGGATTACGCCCAGCCGCTGAATGACTTCGTGCAAACCTTCCGGGGTTTTCGTGCGGTTGCTCTCGGTCAACCGATAGTCCATGTATTCGTACAGGCGGCGCAGGTTGGCGGCGAGCTCGCCGCCGGCCTCCATGTCGAGGGAGCCATTTAATTCGTTGATGATGGCCTGGGCCTTGAGGATGTTGTTGTTGATGGTGGTGTTAAATTCCAGGGGATCATCCAGCTCGAAGCCCTTGGCGGCGCGTTCGAGAAAATTGATGGCGCCATCAAACAACATCAGCACCAATTGTCCGGGCGTTGCCGTCTGGGCAGCCATCCGCCGGTAGGATTGATAAGGGTTGGGCAGGGCCATGGCAGGCAGGAGGTAACGGTTACTTGTTGGAGTTGTCCCAGTTCAAAGCCAGCAGTTGCGCAATTCTTTGGATGGTTTCGCGCGGCGGATAATCCACCTGCCCGATGTCCTGGCGGGCCTTTTCCACTTTTTCGGGGCGCACGTCCGGGGTGCGCTCGAGGGCCTTTTCCAGGGCTTCGGTGGCTTTGAAATCAACCGTTCCCTGCTCCCCGGCGGGTTTGACAGGGGCCCACGGCGAGTTGCCCACCGTGGGAACCGGCCGTAAAGGACTGTTCGGATTGATTTGCATGCCTATCACTCAATTATTGGCAGGCCTATTTCTGTTTTCCACCTTTATTATCGGCAGCTCCGGCGAAAACTTGAGGGGTTTTTTGCGGGGCGGCGGGGGGGATGCGCTCGACCAGCGCGTGGAAGGCATAACGGCCGAAGTGCCTGGGGGAGTTGAGGATGCTGCGACTGTCATTCAAGGGCGGCTGGTCTTTGGTATTTTTCTGGTAATAGAGGCGGGCGCTGTTGGCCACCGCCGGGTTGCCGGCGTCAAACACCTCATCCGCCGCCCAAACAATCTCTCCTTCCCGGGCCTCGACCAACTTCAGATTCCAGCCAATGGTCAGGGGCGGATAGGGACGGTAGGCGGTTAGCCGGCAGAACAAGACAGCCTCACAGCCGGTTTGCTGGCGCAGGGTGCTGAGAAACTGGCGCGGGAGTTTTTCTTCGGCCGTCCAGGTGGCTTGACCTGTCCATTGCCGGAGCTGCTGCATGGTGGGGAAAACGAGTTCGAAGCGGCCCATCTGGGACAGCTCGGCGCGGATTTCCGGCTCCAAGGTGTCGCGTCCGAACTGGCCGGTGGCGCCTGCGACGTCGCTCACCAAGGGCAGCACGGCCACCCGCCGGAGGGTCTGGGCGGGGAATTGGGGGCTGGTGTGAATGTTGACGGGACGGTGGACCTGGCCCATGACGAGGTCCGGGGGGCGATCCGTCAGACACCCGCCGAAAGCCAGCGGGAGAGCCAGCCAAACCAGCGGCGCCCAACGGGATATGGCTTGCCAATTATCCATGGCCCCTCACGCGCGCAAATGTTCTCCCAGCCGGGCGAGGTGCTCGGTCAGTTTCTCCAACCATTTGCCGAGGTTGACTTCCAGTTGCTCGGAGAGATTCACTGCCTCGGTCAGGCCCCAGCGGTTTTCGTATTCGAGAAACATCCACTCGGTGCGGCTGAAGTGCACCTCGATGGACTCCAGATGCTGGCGGAGCGGCTGCCAGAGCTGTTCCCCCTGGGGGCCTTGGGCATCGCGCAGCTCCTCCAGGCTCCACACCGCGAGCAACAACTCGCGGAGGCCGGGCACGAGGGCCTGCCAGAGGGCATGGGCCTGCCGCCATTCGTTGATGAGCAGGACCAGGGACACCCCCCGCACCTGCTGGCGGAGCTGGTCGGCGTGGGCCAGCGCCTCGTGCAAACGGCGGGCCTGGATTTCGTCCAGACTGGCCGTTTGCACCTTCAGTTGTTGGAACTGGGTCACCACCTGCGTGGCCTTTTCCGGGTGCACGCGCATGCCATCCACGTGCAGGGCCTCGACGACCCGCCGGGTTTGCAGGCTGCGGCGGGCCAGGTGCTCGAGCAGGGCCTCCAAGGAGGCCGGCGCCTGGCTGAACCACAGCTTGCGCCCGTCCATCTCCACTTCCACCCCGGGCGGGATCTGCGGACAAAATTCTTTGTTCACATTCATCCTTATCGTCAGGGCGGGCGGGAAGTTGAGCGGAAAGTGTGGGCGTTGAAGGCGTGGGCGGGGTCAGGATTTGAAGCGTTGCAGCAAAAAGGACAACTGCTGATTGGCCCGGGCCTGGGCGTTTTCCATGGCCATGAAGCTGCGGACCATCTGCTCGCGAAGGTTTTGGACGTAGCGTTCCTGCTCGGCGATCTGGTCATCCAACTGGGTGACCTGTTTGTTGAGCGAGTTCTGGGTTTTGGCGAGCACGCCCTCCTCATCCACCACGTGTTCCAGGTAAGCATTATATTTGGCGGCAAAGCCATAGGTTTTGTCGGTGAAGAAGGCGGCCACCTGGCTGAGCCGGTTGTTCAAGGCGTCATCCAGCTTGGCGCTGTTGGCCAGTTTGAGGGAATTATCGGTGCCGGAGGTGTCCACGCCCAGATCACTGAGGCGGGAGAAGCCGCCGGACAGGCCGCTCAGGGCCTGGGTGGCGAGGGCGCGCAACTGCCGCGCGATTTCATACACATCGGTCATGCCGGCCAGGGTATTGGCGGTGACCTTGCCATTGGCATCGGTGGTGATCGCCGTTTGCGAATCAATCAGCGACTGGGTTTTGTTGTACTCGCTGAGGAAATCGTTGAGCGCGGTTTTCACCTTTTCGGTATCCGCGCCCACCGTCACGGTAAAGTCCACGGTGCCGCCCGCGGGCGGGGGTTTGAGGAGGGTCACCGACAGGCCGGCAATGCCGCTGGTTTCCTCGGTGATGGTGTTGCTGCGGCTGATGAGGGTGCTGGAGCCGTTGACGGAGTATTGCAAATCGGCGCCGCGCTGCAGGGTGCCGCCGCTGAGGCCGGTGGCGGCCAGGAAATTGCCGGTGACATCCTCCAGGGCGATGCCGACATCGCCGGTGGTTTTGTTGGTCAGGACGAAGCGATCGCTCTCGGCATCATAAGTGGCGTACACGCCGGCGGACGATTGGTTGATGCGAGCCAGCACGGCGGCCACGGTGTCCGTGGCGGTGTCAAAGGCGATGCTGACGCCGTTGATTTTGAATTCGCCCTTCCCCGCGGCATCGCCGGTGATGGGAGTGCTGAAATTGGCGGCATTGAGTTTGGCGCCAAGCTGGACCGAGCCCAGCGCGGAGCGGCTGGTAACGGTGCCGGTGCCGTTGTTGGAGAGCCGCGCCACCTGCAGGAAGTTGCTCGTGTCGGTGGCGGCCCCCAGCACGATGGGGGAGGCGCTGGTCAGGGAAATGGTATCGGTGGCGGCATCGTAACTGCCGGTGACCGCGCCGCCGGTGGCGGCGGCAATTTTATCAAAGATTCCCTGGAGGGTGTCGGTGGTCTCGAGCGATATCTGCCTGCCGTTGACCGTAAAGGTTCCGGCGGTGACGGGCCGGGAGAAGGCGGCCTGGCTGAGGACCAGGCCGGAGACGTCATTGGTGGGGCTCAGGGCGGCGCCGCGGTTGGTCAGGCCCTGCTGCATGGCGGCCGTGGCCCACTGGCTGACGGTGAACCGGTATTCGCCCACGGCGGCGCCGGTGGCGGCGGAGGCGGTGGCGAGGGAGGCGTCGGAGGATTTTGCCGTGCGGGCCTGGTACAATTCCTCTTTTTGGAGGGCTTCGACCTTGCCTTTGAGGGCCTGCAGTTGGGTTTTCAGGCTGGCGTAGGCGTCATTGATTTTGCGCAGAGAACTCTGCTCGTTGCGCATGCGGTTTTGCGGGGTGCGCTCGATTTGCAGCATCTGGTCAATGAAGCTGCGCCAGTCAAACCCCGAGGCCAGGCCTGAGACTCCCAAATCCATAGGTCAGCTTAAGTATTTTTTTGCAAGCATACAGCCGCCGGCCGATGGCAGGCATTCGGCCGGCGGCTTTTATCAAGGCTCGGACGGCGCCCCAGCGCCGTCCGAGTTGTCCGCTAAACCCGCATGGGTCGCACTGCTTAAGAGAGCAGGCGGAGCGCCGATTGCGGGCTGGCGTTTGCCTGAGCCAACATCGCGGTGCCTGCCTGAACCAGGATGTTGTAGCGGGCAAACTTGGTGCTTTCCTCGGCCACATCCACATCCTTGATGCGGCTGTTGGACGCGATCAGGTTGTCGTTGAGGATGCTGAGCCGGTCGGCCACATAGGTGAGGTGCGCGTTGCCGGCCGCGACGGTGGCGCGATCGGTGGCCAACTGGTCAATGGCATCCTTGACCGCGGTCAGCGCGCTCACGGCGCCGGTGCTGGTCGAGATGTCGACCGAAGCGAAGGTGTACTTGGCGTCCGTCAGATTCACCCCCTGGAGGTCGAAGGTGTTGGCGTCGCTGTCACCGGTGATTTTCAGGGTCGTGCCATCGAACAGACTGATGCCGTTGAATTCCTTCTGCGCCGTCTCACTGATGAAGCTCTTCAGCTCCTGGAACTCCTTGTCGTACAGGGCGCGGTCACTCTCCGTTTTGGTCACGTCCTGCGCCAGCACGGCCAATTCGCTCATGCGGTCAAGGGCCTTCTGCACCTTCTGCAGGTACCCGTCGCGGGTCTGGTTGAAGGACAGGGCGTTGAGGACGTTGGACTTGGCCGCGTTGTTGCGGTTGATCTGCGCGTCGAATTTCAGCGACACAGCCAGACCGCCGGCGTCATCTTCCGGGTTCACGATCTTGGAACCCGAGGACAAGCGCGACAGCGACTTGGCGAGCATGGCGGATGATTCCGAGAGCAGACGAGCGCTGCTGATGGCCGATGTGTTAGTGTTGATAACCATAGTTGACTCCTTCCGTGAGTCACCCCCCATTTCGGGGGATTGCGCGGCTTCCGTGCCGCGGGTGGCGCGATCTCGGGGGCGGCCACCGTTGCCCCGCCGGCTCTTCCAGGCTGCCGGCCGCCTTTGTCACACGACACTCAAGTTATCGGAAGGTCGCCGAAAAACTTTAAGCGGACGTGGAAAGATTTTCGGAGCCGCCCTCTCCGGCCTGCCCGGCCTCGGCCAGGGCGGCCTGGAGCAGCCGCGCGGCTGAAGGCAATACTGTGGCCAGGGTCTCCAAGCGTTGGTTGACCTGTTGCAGCGCCGCCGCGCCCCGGCAGTCAATGAGGCGGCGGTACCAGCCAATAAATTCACGGCTGACGAAGACTTCCTTTTCCGGCGGCAACGGGGCGGGCGCCTGGGCCAGGGCAAGTTCGCAGAGGATACGGGCGGCATGGAGGCGGAAGTGGCCATTGAGCGCCACCTGACGCAACAAGGGCAGCGCCTCCGCCACATGCCCATGGGCCAGGAGCGCCTCGGCGCGCAGGGCCATCAGCTCGTGGTGGTCCGGGTGACACTTTACCGCCTCGCCGGTCCAATCCAGCGCAAACTCGTCATATTCCGGCCGGCTGAGCGCGATTTGAGCGCCCAACAGCCAGGCCTCGATGCGGGCGGAGTCGAGGGAGACCACGGCATGAAGCTGCTCGAGCGCCGGCACGGCCTGTTGCTGCTGCCACAGCCAGCGCGCATAATCCCAACGCAACGGGACATTGTCCGGATGCTGGGCGACGCCTTCGGAGAAGGCCTGTTGCGCTGCGTCAATTTCCCTGGCATGGGCCAGGGCGCGGGCGAGGCAATGCCATGGGGCGGCGGTGTGGATGAGCTTGTTGATGCGCGTGAGGGCGGGCTGATGGCGTTTGGCCAGGCAGGCCCGCATTTCGGCGGCCGCCTCGAGGGCGCGTTGTTCCTCCATCAAGGCCAGTCCGAGAACGAAATGCAGCGAGGCCGTCAAACCGCCCTGCTGCACGGCCAGCGGGGCGCGCAACACACGGATTACGTCGGCAAAACGCCGCGCCTGCATGAGATGCGAGGAGTATTGCATGAGCAACTGCTCGCGCAGTTCGGGCACCACCTCCGCCGCCGGTTTGGCGCTCAGGGTGGCAAAGGCCGCCTCGTATTGTTCCAGGGCCTCGGACAGCCGACCTGAGCGGGCCAGTTCCAGGCCCAGGTTCATCAGAAGATTAGGCTCTGCGGGCAGCTCGGCGACGGCCTTTTGCAACAACCGCAGGTTGCGCTCGACTTTACCGCGGGCCTGGGTGATCTCGGCGCTGTAACCGTAGTGCCGCAAGGTCACCTGGCTGAGGAGGTTTTGCAACCCCCACTCGGCGCGGCGCACCTCAAGGCTGCTGAAGATTTGCTCGTGCACCCGCCCCACGAAAAACAGGCCGGGGGCATTGCGCCAGAGGCGCGGCACGTAGCTGCATCCTTCGTCCTCTGCCCCGGCGTCCTCCAGGGGGAGGCGGTAAGCCATGGCTTTGGGGTTGCGCATTTCCTCCAGCAGCCGGGCGCGGCCCTCGGGTTTCAGCTCTTCGTCGGCGTCGAGCATGAGCACCCAATCGCCGCGGACGTGTTCCAGCATGGCATTGCGGGCGGCGCTGAAATCATCGCACCAGGCAAAATGATGCACCTCGGCGCCGTGGGCGCGGGCGATTTCGACGGTGCGGTCGGTGGAACCGGTATCCACCACCACGATCTGGCCGGCCAGCTCCTTGACGGAGGCGAGGCAGCGGTCGAGGAAAGCTTCCTCGTTTTTAACAATCAAGGCCACGGTCAGCCGGGGCGCGGCGTCCTCCGCCGGGGGCTGGGGCCAGCTTTGGCAGTGGGCCGAGCCTTTGCCATGCAAAGAATGCAGCAATTTTTTGGGGGCTTTCCAGGTGGGCGCCATGCGCCGGCTGCGCTCGGCAAGGCGGCGGGCGGTGTTCAGGTCGTTGACGGCCCGGGCGATTTCGGCCAGGAGCAAATAGGCTTCGGGGTGATAAGGCCGCACAGCGAGGGCCTTGAGCGTTTCTTCCCACGCCTCGCGCCACTGTTTCTTCTCTACGTATTGCCGTGCCTGTTTCAAATTTCCCAACCAGGCGGCCGGCGGCAAGGTGATGGATGCGGGTCTGGTTTCCTGGGCCAGCGGGGCTGGAGCTGGAGCCGTCGGTTCCACTGCTTCGAGTTCCCGCAGACAAGTGACCACCTTCTCGGCTGCCTTGTCCCAGGTCCAGTGGGCCTGCACGTACTGGGCGGCCTCGCGGCCCTTTTGGCGGGCCTCCTCCGGGTGCGCCACGACATGGCGCATCCATTGGCTGAGGACCTGCCGGTCGGGCTCCAGGACCCACCCCTCACCGGCGAGCTTCAGACCGCTCACACTGCCTCCGATGCTCTGGCGTTGCGCGGGCACGAAATACACCAGGGCTTCCGGGGTGAAATCGTCCGCGCCGCCCCCGCGGGTCACAATCACCGGCAGGCCGCAGGCCATGGCCTCCAAGACGGGCAAGCCAAAGCCTTCGCCCCGGTAAGGGTGCACCAGGCAATCGCAGGCGGTGTAAAGCCCGGGCAGCGCCTCCTCCGGCCAGTCTTCGTTAAGGTAGAGGATTTCCGGGGCATCAGGCCGCAGCTGCAGCGCTTTGATTTTCTGCGTCATGGTTTGCCCGGCATAGAAACTCTTGCCACCGAAATCCTTGATCACCAGGCACACGTCGTCCCGCCGGGTGAAGGTTTGGAAGTAGGCTTCGAGCAGGGCATCCGGGCCCTTGCGGAAAATCGTGCCCCCGACAAACAAGAATTTGAATCGCTTGGAGGTCGGCAACGGCCGCGGGGGGACGCCGGGGTGGAATTTGGAGGTGTCAACGCCATTAGGGACCACGCGGACTTTTTCGGCCGGGATGCCCGATTCGACATAGACTTTCTGCAAATAAGTGGAGGGGACCCAAAACTGGTCCACTTGAGCGGACTGTTGCACCCAGTCCTGGGGCAGCCGTCCGTATTCCCACGGCTGGATAACGACGAATTTGCGGCATTCGGGCCGGCGCCAATCGGGCGGCCAGGCGTGCCGGACCAGAACACCTCGGGCGGTGGGCACTTTGACGCTCTGCTCCAGCGGGAGGCGAGTCAAGCGGCAACCGGGCTGCTTTTCCACGGCGGCGGTCAGGGCACGATTCACGGCGGAGAGACTGCCCGCATTGGAAAAGGTGCCGTGCCAGATCAAGGCGCCGGCAACCTCCTGCGTCGCAGGGGAGGCAGGGAGGGCCGGAGTGCGGTGGCCAGAGACTTCCCAGCCCAGGTTTTTCAGATCCTCGGCCACCTCCGTCAGCATGGTGTTGAGGTTACCGCGGCCGGACAACATGCACGATTCCAGCCAGGCAGTGCGGCGCAGCACCAGGCCTGCGGCCGTGTCAGTCCATGCCCCGAGGCGTTCGTTCTGGTAGAGTTTGGCCCAAGGGACTTCCGGCATCGTCTGGCAGGCAGGGATAAGCCACAGCCATGGTTCGGAAGACCGGGCGGCGACCTCCAACACTTTTTCGTGCCAGCGCGCCGGGTCGGTCATTTCCACCAAGGTCAGTTGGAGGCCGTTCGGCGAGGCGATGCCCGCGCGGCTCCGCACCGCCTGTGTTTCGTCCGACACCAGCAGCACCAGGGAGATCGGCCCCGAGGCCGGCACCTGTTTGGCGAGGGATGGAAGCAGGGCGGCAAGGGAGGATGGCTGCATATCCCAGCGAGCCACAGCGCACACCTGGTGTTTGGGGAGCTCATACTCGCCCTGAGGCCGGCATTTGAGCAAGGACTCGGCCAACTGGAAAAAACGGGAGCCGATATCGGGACTGGCCGCGTGCAGCACTCCTTGGGGCCACAAGATTTGGTAGGTGTTCAAGGTGCCTGCGTAACCTCGTTGACGAAACACCTGCACCTGGTCAGCGCTGATCACTGCCGCCTGACCCGATTCGAAATAGCGGTCATCCAGGGTCAAACTGCCGAAATGCTGAACCTCCACCCCGAGCGGAAAAGCGGCCAGACGGCTCAAGATGGCCATGCTGCGGGCATCGGCATGATGGGTGAGCTTGCGGGTGAAGGCACGGGAGGAATCCGCCAGTTCCGGGCGGCGGTTGAGCTGCCAGTGCCAGAGCTCCTGATAACGCTCCACCCCGCGTTTGAAGGCGGCACAATTGCGCTTGACCGGCTCCGGAAACTGAGTTTCCGCGAGCACCGGCTCGACGGTGCCATCGTTTCGCCGGCGGTAGCCCAGAGTGGTGCCCACCGGGGCATTGAGGCAGATTTCTGCAAAGACCGGACTGCGCAAGAAGGCGGTCAGATGCCAGGCTGGATGGCCAAAGGCACCCAGGAAATCGCGCACCTCCAGACCCTCCAAGACCCGCTCGGCGGCTTTTTCGTAAGTTAGCACATAACAGCCCAGCAGCCGGGTGTTCAGCCCCTCCAGTTGCAAGATGCGCTGGATTTGCCACTGAGCGGTGGCGTTGTATCCCAGATCACAGACCCCCACTACGGAGCTGCCGTCCAGCCAGGCGGTGAAATAATCCAGGAACTTGCGGCGTTCCTCCCGGCTGTGTTTCTCCACCTGAGCGGCCACGTCCGGGCGAAACAGGAACTCCGCAAAGCGCATGATCGCAGATTCTTCGCGCAATTTGGCCGTTTCGGGCAGTTTCATTTCCTTGCACCACCGAGAGTCGAGGCCCAGTTGCTGCAAGATGGTGCACACGTCAAGGGCACGGTGCCGCAGCAACCAATCAATTACTCCCTCGCTGTTCACACGCCCCAGGGCGGCCAGTTCGGTGGAGGAGCGGTTGGCGTAGAGAGGGGAAACCTCCAGAGGGAGGCCGCGGCGGTGGGCCTCCTTTTGGATGAGTTTGCCCAGAATTTCCCCTTCCCGCATGAAGGCGCCCACCTTTTGCACGCCGGCGGAAGCAAACTGATCACAGGCCCACTCGGCAAAGCGGGTAAGCAGCGGGCCGAAGGTCATGGCCCCTGCCCGCGCAAAGAAGGCTTCGGCGGTGTCGCCTGGGAAGTGGCGGGCCGCGAGGAGGCGCAGCGCGTCCCAACTGAACCACGGCTGGCGGTCCCCCAGCAGGGTTTGCTCACGGGCCAGTACGGGGGCGAACTCGGGGACATGGTGGGCCACGTAGGCGAGGGAGCGCACGCCTGCCCGGCGGGCACCCAAGACGTCGGATTCGAGGTTGTCCCCCAAGTGGAGAATTTCTGCGGGACGCACGCCCAATTCTCTGGCGACGCGCGCAAACAAATGGCCGGAGCCTTTGCACACTCCCAGGTCGCTGGAGGTGAAAATCCTATCGAAAAAACCTTCCGGGACGTGATTGGCGGCGAGGAGGGACTGCAAATGGGCCGCGCTCAAATACATATCGGACACCACCACGAGCCGAAAGCCTTGTTCCCGCAGGTGGTGAGCCAGGTGGAAGACGGCCGGGTTGAGGAGGCATACGTCCTGTTCCACCGCCAGTTCGATGTCAGCGGCGCTGGGGGTGGTGAGGAGGGGCTGCAATTCCGCGTAAATTTGCTCCAGATTAACATCCTCACCGCCTTTGCCCGACTTGATCCATCGCTCACGCGCGCGCCGCTCGGCGGCGCGCCGATAGACCTCGCAGGCCTCGGGTGTGAGGTCGGGCCGACACAAGCCGGCCGCGCGCCACCGGTCGCCGACTTCGTAGAAAACATCGGTGGGGCGGTGTACCAGCCGCAGGACCAGGGTGTCAAAGAAGTCGAGGGAAACCACGCGGATGCCGTTGGCGGGATGAGTGGCAAGCTGGTAAAAGCGCGCCAGGATGGGGTCCTGTTGCCAGTCGGTCATAAGTGGGAGGGTGCTGTGGGCTGGATCCCTCGATTGGGCAGGGGCCGGGGGGGTAAAAATGCGAACGGCGCCGCCGCCGGATGGGACGGGGCGGCGCCGGCCGCGTGCGATGAAATTACTGCAACAGGCGCAGCACGCTCTGGGGCAGTTGATTGGCCTGGGCGAGCATGGCGGTGCCGCTCTGGACCAGGATGTTGTTGCGGGCGTACTCGGTGGATTCCTCGGCCACGTCCACGTCGCGGATGCGGGAGCTGGCGGCGTTCATGTTTTCCTTGACCAGGACGAGCTGATCAATGGTGGCCTGGAGGCGGGTTTGGTTGGCCCCGATTCTGGCGCGGTCCTGGGCCAGTTGACTGATGGCGTCCTTGACCTTCTTCAGGGCGTCGGCGGCGCCCACGGTGGTGGCCACACTGGCGGCGATGGCGTCGGTGTAAGCGGTCACGCTGAGGTCGGTGCCATTCATGTCGAAGGTGTTGCCTTCAGCATCGATGGTGACGCCCAAGGTGTTGCTGGTGAACAGGCTGACGCCGTTGAAATCCTTGGTGGCGGTGTTGGAGATGAAATTGCCCAACTCCTCAAACTCCTTCTGATACAGGTCGCGGTCGGCGTCGGTCTTGGTGACGTCCTGGGCGAGGATGGCCAGCTCGCTCATGCGGTCCAGGGCCTTGGCGACTTTTTTGAGGTAGCCGTCCTGGGTTTGGGTGAACGAGAGGGCGTTGAGCACGTTGGATTTGGCGGCGCCGAGACGGTTAATCTGGGCGTCCATGCGGTTGCTGACGGCGAGGCCGGCGGCGTCATCGGCGGGGTCCACGATTTTGGACCCGGAGCTCAAGCGGGCCAGCGACTTGCCGAGCAGTTCCTGACTTTTTTGCAGGTTCGAAGCGGAGACCTGCGCGTGGATGTTGGTGTTGATGACCATAGTTACTTCCTGTTGATGGTTTGTGGGTTGGGTTCAGTGTTTAACGTCCTGCTATGACACTCACAGGGCCGTACTGATGTTCGGGCGGAAGGCGCCGGGTCCGGCCGCAATTTGGGTATGACGGGCCGGCCACTGGTCAACGCTTCCCTGTTGTTGTTTTGGATTTCCCGGTACACCTCCTCGCGGTGCACCGGCACATCGGAAGGCGCCTGTATGCCCACTTTCACCACGTCGCCTTCCACCCGGACAATTTTCACCGTAATGCGCCCGGCGATGATGATGCTTTCGCCGATTTTGCGTGAGAGGATCAACATAGAGCATGGCGCAGGGTTAAAGGTTGGTTGGCCGCGCTCATTCACCCACGGCCAGGGGATGGTTTACGGGGTACTCCGCCGCGTTGAGCGGAATGACCTGTTTGCCCACGAGGGTGCGCCGGTTGATGACCAGCGGCCCTTTCAAATTCACGGTGGCGCGCGCCGGGCCGCGCACCGTCACGATGTTCAGCACGAGGGCTTCGTCCGGCGATTGGAGCCCGAGAAAATCCACGTCTTCGTTGCTGAGGTCCGGGGTATAGTCCGCCACGACGGCGGCGGGGGGCACCACCACGAAAGCCAGGTTGGGGTCGTCCACCACCTGGAGCCAGAAGAACGGCGCCTCCTCGGGGGCACCCAGCAGCATGTAATCCTTGAGGTGCTCAAACCCCAGCAACCCCGCGGGGAAGTGAATCACCTGCCGGGCATCCGCCGCCCACGGCCTGGTTTCGATTGTCTCGGCAACTCTCATAGCAGTGTTTGTTGCTGGGCGGAAGCAAAGCAACAGCCGTGCCAGCCAGGAAAAAAGGCCGAATTTTGGCGTTTTTCTGCGATTTTCCGCATCTTTTCGGTTTGTCCCCCCCCCTTGGGCAATCTTTGCCCGGGGCGGTTATCTGGGAAAATAACGCCGGGGACGCCGGTCATTTTTGCCGGGCCAAAGGCTGGCCGCGGGCTGCGAGCGCTCGGGAATTTCAACTTAAGGACCTGCGGAGGGCAGCCGATGTTAACTTCGGACCATTCCGAAGATGGAAAGGGAGCCGGACAGGAGTGGCGCCGGTGGGACGCGGCGGCCTTCAAGCTTCAGGGCAGCAATGCCGGGCACGCCGGCGAGGAAATGTCATTATGGCGAGAGAAAAGATTGTGGGTTTGGGCAGCATGTATGTGGGGCGCGATCCCCTGCTGACCCTGCAGACCCCGCCGCTGGGGACAGCGGTGGCGGTGGCGATTTATGATCCGGTAAATTCGGTGGGTGGGCTGCTGGCGGCCATATTGCCGGATTCGATGCTGGACGAGAGCCGCGGCATGGATGAGCCGTGCCTTTTTGTGGACACCGGATTGCAGGCGCTGTTGCGAGAATTTGCGCGGCAGGGGGGGCAGTTGGCGCAGGCCCAGGTGCATGCGGCGGGGGGGATGGAAGTCATCAACGGGGAGCAGGCGTACGATTTGGGGCCGCGCAACGTGATGATGTTGAAGAACATGCTGCCCGTCTATGATTTGCAGGTGGCCGCGGCGGAGTTTGGGGGATATCTCAGTATGGCGATGATGTTGGATTTGGGCAGCGGGGAGGTCACGCTCAAACGACCCGGTAAAGCCACGCCTTTTGTGCTATGCAGGAAATAGACGATTTCATTGCCAAAGCCCGGCATCTGCCGCCGGCGCCGCAGGTGTTGCCGCGGTTGATGCAGAAGCTGGCGACGCCGAATGTGCCGTTGAGCGATGTGATTCAGCTCATCAATGTGGATCCGGGCCTGACAGCGAGCGTGCTGCAGCGTTGCAACAGCGCGTACTTTCGGGGCAGCCTGCCGGTGGAGACGGTATTTGAGGCGGTGACCCGCCTGGGGTTCAACCAGATTTTCCGGCTGGTGACCTCGCTGAGCGGCACGCAAATTTTCAAAGGCTCGCACCAAACGTACGGGCTGAAGGAGGACGAGCTGTGGCGCCATTCGTTGACCGCCGCCGCGGCGGCCCAAATCATTGCGCAAGACTTGGGCGATGATGAGAACGTGGCGTTCACGGCGGCGCTGCTGCACGATGTAGGGAAAATCGTTCTGGCGCAGGTGCTGGAGCACATTTATGACCGGCTGGTGGAGGAGATTGAGAGCCGGCCCAGTGACGCGGCCGACACCGAGAAGCAACTGCTCGGCGTGCACCATGGGGAGGTGGGCGGCCGGCTGCTGGCCCAATGGAAATTTCCCCCGCACCTGGTTGCCGCGGTGTGGAGCCATCATCAACCGGAAGCGGCGGGCCCCCACAAGCGGCTGGCGTCCCTTGTGCATGTGGGCAATCTCACGGCGTATTTTTTGGGGTGCGGGTATGGGTACCAGGCGTTTGCGCTGCGGGGGAGTCCGGCGGCGCTGGAGATTCTCAACATCAGTTCGGATCAGTTGCCGGGCTACGTGTTGCGGACGAAGGATCTGATTGAGAGCATTTTTGCGCTGTTGCGGCTGCAAAATTGAGGGGTAACCGGCGGAAGAGGGGGCGGGCGCGGGGATGAGTGGGAGAATGCGGGGAGTACCGTGGCTCAGACGGTTCGTTTGTGGTAATACCACCATTCCCACATCAGGACCAGAAGCCCGGCCAGGGCCAGCCAGCGCCAGAACTCGAGATTGGCCGGCGCTTTTTTCACCGCCTCGGCGCGGGAGTGCGCGCCCATGATCAGCTCCGGGCGCGGCGTGGTGGCGGTTTCCGCGGCATCCGCCAGATTTACACAGAAGACGGCGCGATGAGGGCCGGCCTCCAGTTGATAGCGTCCGATCCGCTCCGTGCCGCCGTAAATGATTTCTTTTCGCCCGGCTTCCAGGGGCAAGGGGATGGCCTGATTGTCCGGCAAAATGATTTTTGCGGCGGCGGGCACGGGGGCGGGCAAAGTCCAGCGGAGGGGCTCGCCTGTTTTGAGCATCCCCTGCCCTGCGGCGCCGGGTGGGTGCAACCATTCGACGGCGTTGGCGATGAAGATGGGGAAGGTGAAGATGAGGGGCCAGTTGCTTTGCAGGGGGTCAAAGCCGAGCCACAACACGCGCTGCTGATTCCACTCGCCGGCCACGATGAGCGGGGTTTCGCGGGCCTCCACCAGCACGGCGCCCCAGGAGGGCGGCGGCACGGAGAGGGACTCACGAATATAGACGTTGTCAAAGCTGACAAAGCGCAGGAGGGGGTGGTTGGCCCGCCAATCCACGATGACGGGATTGGGGAGGTTGCCCACGCGCTCGAACCAGTTGGTGGCCTGGACATGGATGGCCAGGAGGCTGGTCTCGGGCCACACTGCGGGCAAGACGTCATCCAGGATGACCAGATCGAAACCGGCCGCCGGCCCCAGCAAGGCTGGCTGCACGGTTAGTTGCATGGAGGGGACGGCGCGGAGGGCGCGCTCGAGGAAGCGGTTGCCTTTGGTGATTAGGAGGGTGCGGACGGGGCGCGGGAGGTAACTCATGAGGAAGAGTTGATTGTCCACGGCCAGGTCATCGGGGGTATGAATTTGCAACTGCACCACGCCATCGCGGGGCTGTTGAAAGGTGAAGAGGACGGGGAGGGTGTTGGTGGGGGGGAGGGACACCACCTGGCGCGCGACGGACTGGCCCTCGAAGGCCATTGCGACCTCGACCAGCCATTGATTGGTGGTGGGGTTGAGGAGCCGGCCGATGACGGCCCGCTGGGCGGGGTCTTCGGGATGGGCGCGGACATCGCCGCCGATCCAGCCGACGTTGTGGCCGCGCGCGCCCACTTGGTGATAGACGAGGGGCAAATTGGCATGGGCAAACTCTTCGAGGCCGGCGGCGGCGCCGTCGCTGAAGAGATGGATTTCGGCGTCGTTTTGATTGCGGATGAGCGTTTCGGCGAGGCGGAGGGCCTCCTGCAGGCGGGTGGGGACATCGGCCGGGACACATTCCTGCACGGCCCGGCGCAAGGAGGGTTTGTGGGAGGTGGCGGATTGTTTAACCACGGTCTGGGCGCCGGCCCAGAGCAGCACGACCTGATCCTCATCGCGGAGGCTGTTCAACCAATCCAAGAACTGGGCGCGGGCGGCGGCGAAGCGATTGGGGGCCACGTCGGTGGATTGCATGGAGGCGGAGCCGTCGAGGATGACGACGCGGAGGCGGGCCAGGCGCTGATCGCCGCCGAAGTAGGGGCGGGTCAGGGCAAGGATGACGAGGGTCAGGAGCAGGAGCTGGAGCCAGAGGAGCCAGTTGTGGCGCAATTTTTGGAAGGGGCGGCTGGCCTGGGACTCGGCCAGAAAGCGCTGCCAGAGGACGGTGCTGGAGACGAGGCGCACGACGCGCTTGCGCTTGAGAAGGTAAAAGAGCACGACGACGGGCAGGGCCGCCGCAAACACCAGGGCTTCGGGGGAGAGCCAGTTCATGCCCAGACCTCCGCGGCCCGCAACTGCCGGAGGAGCAGCTCCTCCAGGGGCGTGGCCGAGCTGACACTGAAAAAGGTGACGCCGCGGGCGGCGCAGAACTCCCGGAGCCGCTGGACGTAGGCGGCCACGGTCTGCTGGTAGGCGCGGAGGCGGAATTTGCCGAAGGTGACCTCCTGGATGCCGCCGGTTTCGGCGTCCACGAGGCGGAGGTCGCCATAGGTGGCCGGGGCGAGCTCTTCCGGGGAGAGGATTTGGACGGCATGCACCTGGAAGCCGCGGGCCACCAGCGCCTTCAAGCCGTCCTCATAACCCGCCGGGTCGAGGAAATCGCTGAGCACGACGGCGGCGCCGGTCTGGCGGGTTTCGAGGGCGGCCCGGCGCAGGGCGGCGTTGAAGTCCCCCGCCCCGCCGGGTTGGAGCTGGGAGAGGAGTTGGAAGAATGGCAAGGCCATTTTGCGGCCGCGCACGAGGTGCAGGCCGCGGCGGGCGACGGTTTCCTCCTCGTGCCGGGGAAAGATCAGCACGCTGACGCGGTCAAAGCCGCAAAGGGCGACGTAGCCGGTGGCGGCGGCGATTTGACGGGCGAAGTCAAACTTGGGCGGCTGGCCGAAGCCCATGCTTTCGCTGGCGTCGAGGAGGATCAGGACGGGGAGCTCGCGTTCCTCCTCGTACAATTTGAGGAAGAGGCGCTCGAGGCGGCCGTAGAGATTCCAGTCGAGATAGCGCAGGTCATCGCCGGCCACGTAGGGGCGGTAATCGGCGAATTCCACCGAATGGCCGCGGGCCCGGCTGCGGCGCTCGCCTTTGGCGGAGCTTTTGGCGCGGCGGCGGGCCAGGAGCTGGAACTGCTCCAGGCGCCGGAGCAGGTCGGGACTGAGCAAGGCATGGGTCATGGTGTCATGTGTGCAGTCCACGCCCAGCTTGCCGCAAGCGGAGGAATCCCGCAATGCGGAAGTCCGGGCGGGGGGTGCGGGTGGGGGGGTGGAGGGTAATTTTTGGGGGGAAACTGACCCAAGTCAAAATTGGTATTGTGGCCAAAAGAAGGTTAATATAAATTGGCTTTGTGGAAGCAACTTTTGGCAAGTCGCCAACCGTGTTTGAGCCAGCGCCCGCTGCAGTGGCTCAAGCGCCCCATGCTTCCGGCAAACCCATGCGCCGCGCATCGCCCCGCACGCAGAAAAAAAGCTCCCCGGCGCCGGCCTCGCCGTTTGCGGAGAACGATCGGACGATTGCGGAGATATTGACGCAGTCTTCGATCTACCAGGATTACGAGCGGGCGTTTGAGGAGATCACGGGGCTGCCGGTGAGTTTCAAGCCGCTGGAGTCGTGGCAGCTTCCGCATCATGGCAAGCGCAACGAGCATCCGCTGTGCGCGATGATTGCGGAGAAGAGCCGTTCGTGCGCGGTGTGCCTGCAGATCCAGCAGAAACTCTCGGAGGCCGCCCAGACGGAGCCGCACACGCTGACGTGTCCGGTGGGGCTGACGGATACGGCGGTGCCGGTGCGGCTGGGGGAGCGGCTGATTGGTTTTTTGCAGACGGGGCAGGTGTTTCGGAAGGCGCCGACGGAGGCGCAACTGGATCGGACGGCGCGGCTGATCGCGGAGTGGGGCATACACATTGACCGGGAGGAATTGCGGCACATTTATTTCAGCACGAAGCTGATACCGCCGAAGCATTATGAGGCGATCGTGAAGCTGCTGAGCATATTTGCGCAGCATCTGGCGATTGTGAGCAACCAGATTTTGATGCAGCGGGCGAATGCGGAGCCGCCGGTGATCACGCGGGCGAAGGAATACATCCAGGCGCATCAGGCGGAGGATTTGTCGCTTTCGATGGTGGCGCGGGCGGTGAACACGAGCAGTTTTTATTTCTGCAAGATGTTCAAGAAAGTCACGGGGCTGAATTTCACCGATTACGTTTCGCGGGTGCGGATCGAGAAGGCCAAGAATTTGCTGCTGAATCCGAATTTGCGGATCAGCGAGATTGCGTTTGAGGTGGGCTTTCAGTCGCTGACGCACTTCAACCGGGTCTTCAAAAAGATCACCGGTCACTCCCCTTCGGAATACCGCGCCTTGCTGCCGCATGCCGGCAAGCTGGAGGGGTAGAGTTCCCCCGCTGCCGGCGGGCCGTGAAGGCCGGGCATGAGGCGGGCGAGCCGAAGGGAAGTTGCGGCGGAGGGTGCTCCTGTTTCTGAAGGCGTCTGCTTTATTTTTTCCAAGGATGGCAGCAATGGCCCCGGGGATTGCCGGCAGGGGATTTGCCCTGCCTGGCAATCATTGGAAGCAAGCCCGCTATGGAGGGGGATAAGGTGGGATGGGCGGGGCTTCAGGCTGAGGGGGAAAGGGGGTGTCGGGCGAAGGGGGCGGAGGCTGAGGGAGTGTAAAATCTCCTTGGCCAGGCAGGGGGTCGGCGGGCGGAGGAGGCCAAGCGGGCGAAAGGGGCGTGGGTGGTTCCGGCGGCGGGGGTGGAGGCGGCGGAGGAGGTGGAGGGGAGGTTTTGGGCTTTTTGGGTTTGAGGCCGAGGATTTGGTCGAGCTGGTCCACCAGGAGGCGGGCGGTTTCCTCCTCGTCGAGGGGATCGGGGGGAGGAGGTTCGTGGGGGGGTTGGGAGGCGAGGCGCTGGCGGGCCAGCTCGAGGCGTTGGCGGGCGAGGTCGGCCTGGCGGTATTGGTGGAAGGCGTCGAGGGCGGTGGCGCGGTCGTGGGGGGAGGCTTGGGGGTTGGCGAGGGTGTGGAGGGATTGGGCGAGGGTGAGGCGCTCGATGGCGGCGGCGAGGGTGTGGGGGTCGAGGTTGGGGTCGGTGAGGAGGTGCTGGGCGAGCTGGGCGGCGGTGGTGGCAAGGGAGGCGAGGGCGG